>NZ_PEAZ01000040.1:0-60362 GCF_002734245.1 Sphingobacterium sp. 1.A.4 | reverse complement strand
TGAACATCTTGATGGGGCTCTCTGCTGTACGCCCATTGGTCTGGCAATACTTCTCCAAAAGTTCCTCATGTATAAAACTGAAATCGATAAGATCGTTGATTTTGCGAAGTAGATTGTCTTTTGGAACAATGATATCGTACAATCCCGAATAGGAACTGAACTGAATTTTTTGTTGGGTAGAAAGCATCCTGATATCCGTTAAAGCCTACTTTAAGATACGAAAAAAGGAGCAGAAAACTGTTGTTTTCCACTCCTTTTTTTAGCCCATTCTAAAAGGGGACTTTTTCAGTGCCCTCATACATTTTCTTAGCCTTTTTTAACTTTTATCTGATATCTTGTGGAACCGGTTTCTCCAATAAGTACTGGTAATAGAAACGAGCACGCTCTTTGAAGTCATAGTTAGATTTTGAACGATCAAACCCATGTCGACTTCCCGGGTAGATCATCAACTCAAATGGCACAGATCTACTGGTCAAGGCATCTACCAATTGGATGGTATTCTGCATATGCACATTATCGTCCATGTCCCCATGAAGGATACGCAATCTGCCTTTATATTTATTTGCAAAAGTTAAAACAGAACCATTTTTATATCCCTCTGGATTATCCTGTGGCGTATCCATCCATCTTTCGGTGTAGTGGGTATCGTAAAGTTCCCAACTGGTCACTGGAGCACCCGCTATTCCAAAATCAAAATAGTCGGCCCCTTTGGTCAGCGCCAAACAAGTCATATAACCCCCATAACTATGGCCAGTCATCAATAATTTATTTTTGGCAACATAAGGTTTTGCTTTTAACCATTTGGCAATGGTAATATAATCCACCAATTCCCAATTTCCTAAATTACGGTGCATCCAAGCTACCCCTTGTTTACCGAAATGCCCTGACGCACGGTGATCACATTCGATCTGTATGATCCCCTCTTGTGCCCAGTATTCTCCAGCCACACCTTTCCAGGTATTTCTAACCGTACCAGCGTCTGGTCCACCATAGATACTCATGATAACCGGATATTCCTTCGTCTCATCAAAATCTGTTGGGTAGGTGATGATAGCTGGAAGTTGAAATTTACCATCGTCCGATGGGATGGTAACAAACTCACGCTTAGCCACTTTATAGGTCGCGAAATCAGGAGATTTGCTATCTGCTAATTCACGGATTACTTTTCCTTTATTATCCAGCAACGCAACTTTCGTTGGGGTGTGGATATTAGAATAAGTAGTAATGAAATATTTCGATTCAGGAGCGATGCTCACGCTGTGGGTATAATCACCGAACGTTAGACGTTTCAGGTTTTTTCCATTGAAATCCACCCGATATAGATCTTGTGTTGCAGAATTTTCCTTGCGTGCCATAAAATACACCACCTTTTCTTTCTCATCAACACGGGTAAGATCGGTTACTTGCCAATCTCCAGAAGTTAATGGATTCACTAAGGTGCCATCCAATTTATATAGATAGTAATGGGCCCAACCCGTTTTATCCGATTTCAGGATATAATGTTTATTATCTTTCAGATAGGTAATCCGCTCATCATGATCTAAGTTGATCCAAGATTTCTGTTCTTCATTATAGATTTCTTTTTTCGCACCAGTTTCCGGATTTACTTCATAAAACTTCAGGTTGGTCTGGTCACGGTTCATCCACTGAACCATGATCGTGCTGCTGTTGAAGCTCCAATAAGGTTGACCAAAATATTGATCATCTTTTTCATTGAAACTTGCCCATACAACCGGTGAACCTTCCACTTTTACAAATCCGACTTTTACTTCTGGATTGGGATCTCCGGCTTTAGGATATCTAGTCTCATCCAAATAACCATGCTGACCTTTGGATCCGTAGATCGGAAACATAGGTACTTTGGTGTCATCAAAACGCATGAAAGCAATTTTTTTGCTATCTGGAGACCACCAAAAAGCTTTGTAATTCGTAGCACGACCTAAAATCTCTTCATAATAGACCCATGAAGACCAACCGTTATATATCACATCGGTTCCATCAGAGGTGTACCGCACTTCTTTTCCAGTGGCTACATCGACGCTATATAGGTCATTGTTCCTGGTAAAAGCAACATATTTCTTATCTGGAGACAAAGTCGGATTACGCTCTGCATCTTTTGGGCTATTTGTAATCTGCTTTCCCTCTCCGCCATTCGTTTGGATATAGATATCGTTGTCCCTCAAATATACGCGGGTAAAATTCTGAGGAGTTTGAACTTCATTCCTATTGAATGTCATTTTCTCCTTTTTCCCAGTCTTCACGTTCACTTTATATTCTGCATCACTGCGCTCAATATAATGATCGGCATCTGCCCATTCATAACGGCCGATGCTTTTGGTTAAGGACTGTTCTTGGCCCCAGGCTTGGGCAGAAGTTAATTTCTTGGTTTGACCATTTGCCAGTGAAACCGCAATAAAAAATACGGCACTACTAACTGAAAACAGTTTATTCATAAATCTCTTATTATTTTTTTTTCAATTGGATGTCGAAGTTAACAAAAAAAAGCCACTTTTTACAGTGGCTCCCTATACGGTATATCTTTGTTACTTAAAAAGAATAATCATCTTTTTCTACCAGACGACCATTATTCTCATACCCTAAATCTTCCGAGTTAGGCTCATATCTTTTCTCAATCACTTCCTGATTGGATTTAATGTATTCTACCACATCCTGAAGGCCTTCGGCAAACTTCTCAAAATCCTCCTTATAAAGGAAGATCTTATGCTTAATAAATTGGCCGTCTTCAAAACGTTTCTTGCTTTCCGTAATCGTTACGTAGTAGTCGTTGGAACGAGTCGCTTTTACATCAAAAAAATAAGTACGTTTACCCGCTCTCACCTTTTTTGAAAATACCTCTTCACGCTCTTTGTTATCAAAATCTCCCATTAGATTTGTTAATATTTAAGTTTAATCCTCTATTTTCAGTCATAAATATATAATAATTAAACTCAAACATCCAAATTTTTGTAAAAATTATTTATTATATTAATTAAATTATTCACTCATTCTACAGATATCATAAAATTCATGGATAGAATTTTCACCGAAGATTTCCACACATTCACCGAAAAAATGAGGCAAAAGACCTATTTGCTATGTGCTGATGCTTATATTCGCAATACTTTTGAGTAAACTAAATCAAAAGACAAATGACAATGAACAATCAAAACAGAAACGAGATCGACGGGAGGCCTCCAAAAAACAACAATACCTCAACCATAGTAGGTGCTATCATCATTTTTTTAGGCTTTGCCCTATTGATGAAGCAAATGAACTTGGGTAATATCATCCCAGGTTGGTTATTTGGATGGGAGACTATTTTAATCATCATTGGTTTGGTTATCGGTGTAAATTCCAAATTCGAGAAAAAATCATCTATTATTTTAATAGCGATCGGATCGGTATTTTTCTTAAGGAATGAATTGGGCTTACATATCGGTAGATTCATCATCCCGGCCGCAGCCATTATTTTAGGTCTGTATTTACTTAATCGTAACAAAACCAGGCCGCAATTGCCACCTACTCCTCCAAAGGATGACGAATTTGATTGGGACAAGCGGGTAGACAGTACCTTTACAGGAACCCCTTCCAGTGAATCATCCACAAAAACATCATCAGATTCTTACGCTCAAAGCCCAAACGCAGAGCGTAAGATAACTGGTTTTAAGAATTACCTGCCCGAATTTGAGAACTACCTCAAAGTGGATAATTTCTTCAGTGATACCAAAAAGATCATTTTGAGCAAAAATTTTCTAGGCGGAAACATCACCAGTATATTCGGAAGCACCAACCTGAACTTCTTACAGGCAGACCTGAACCAACCGGTAGTCATCGACACCTTCCAGTTGTTCGGAAGCACCAAGATCATTGTGCCGATGCATTGGCGCGTACATACCAACGTATCGTCCATTTTTGGTGATGTAGACGATCGTAGACCACATTTCGAGATCACGACCGACAGCAACAAGAAGATCTATATCACAGGTACCTCGATCTTTGGAAGCATTACGATAAAGAACAGCTAGGCCATGGCAAAACCCATTAGCGAACAATCCAAACGATCGATAATCCATGGTACCTCTTGGATTATTTGTGGTTTATACCTGGCCATCATGTATGGTCTTTTATGGTGGTCAAAGATCGCTAGGGATGTCGCTATTTATGATGCTGGGATCAGTGCACTGACCATTACCGGTATTTCGTACCTGGTGTTCAGTTCCTTACAGTATTACATCCCGAATAACAGGAATTATTGGAAATTATTCGCACTGGCTGCCATTTTTTCCTTGATAAGTATTACAATAACTCGTTTTTTGATTGTTCAGTTTATTTCCGACGAGGAATTGATATACCTTAATTTCAGCCTACCCTTCCGTTTTGTCATCAACTTCCTGATCATCACCTGCGTGATGACCATCAATGTGTTTTGGAACATCCAAGAAGAATCGATGGGGAATAAAAAACGTAAGGAGGAGAGCGAGAAAATGGTCCGGGATGCGGAGTTATATAACCTTCGCCAACAACTACAACCCCATTTCCTGTTCAACAGTCTAAACTCCATCATTGCCCTGATCGGAAGTAAGCCGATGGAGGCCAGGAACATGACTTTTCAACTATCCGACTTTCTTAGGGGGACCATGCGGAAAGATGATGCGCAATTCACTACAGTAGAAGAAGAAATTTCCCATCTCAGCTTATACCTCGATATTGAAAAGGTGAGGTTTGGCCATCGCCTGGAAACGGAATTCCATTATGAAGAGGATGTTCTGCAAGGCAGAATCCCAGTGATGATCCTACAGCCCTTGGTAGAAAACGCCATTAAGTTTGGTTTATATAATGTTACTACGGAAGTGGTGATCAAAATTTCCCTAACTTTAGCAGAAAAAATGCTGACCATAAAAATCAGCAATCCTTTTGAAGCTGACCAACATGAACAGAAAAAAGGGACTGGCTTCGGCCTCTCCAGCATTCAAAGACGGCTATATTTACTATATGGCAGAACGGATCTCCTACAGACGAAGAAAGAAGGAAACACATTTATTTCAATTTTAAGAATCCCACAATATGATTAAGACCATCTTAATTGACGACGAACCTTTAGCACGCAGCATGGTGCTTGAATACCTACAGCAGTACCCTGAATTTCAGGTATTGGCAGAATGTAATGATGGATTTGAAGGTGTAAAAGCCATTCATCAGCACCAACCTGACCTGGTTTTTCTAGATATTCAGATGCCTAAATTAACAGGATTTGAAATGTTGGAATTATTGGACAACCAACCCCACATCATTTTTACCACCGCCTTTGATGAATATGCCTTGAAAGCTTTTGAGAAAAATGCGGTCGACTATTTATTAAAACCTATTCGCCCAGATCGTTTCCAGAAAGCTATTGATAAATTCAAAGCATCCTTTCAGACGAAAAGCAGCCCTAAAATCGACACGGAAAAACTTCAGGAGTCCATGGAAGAAGAAAGCTCTTTGGAGCGGATCGTAGTTAAGAATGGAACCCAGATTAAAATCATACCTGTTCAACAGATCCTATATCTGGAAGCTTATGATGATTATGTTAAAATCCATACCTCCGAAGGCATGTTCTTAAAGAACAAAACCATGAGTTCTTTTGAAAAACAATTGGACAACAAACAGTTCGTCAGGGTGCACCGCTCCTTCATCGTGAAAGTAGACCAATTGCAGAAAATAGAACCCATGGAAAAGGACAGTTATATCGCTACCCTTTTGAGCGGAGGAAAAGTCAATATCTCCAAATCAGGGTATGCCAGATTAAAACAGATTATCGGTTTGTAATTTGTTTTGTACTTTTGGATATGAATTCCAAAATACTGGGCATTTTTACCCTCATCTCCTTTTTAACCATCTCTTTTTCCAAAGGACAATCTTTGGAAGAAAAAAACAATAGGGCTGTTTTTAACCGGATTGAATATTTCATCAATTCCCAACAGCCCGATTCCATCTATCAATTAGCGAATAAAGATTTCCAATCGCAGATCAGTAGGTCCCAATTAACGGGCATCTTGACCCAGTTATCGGTCTTGGGCAAAATAAAGAATGCCACTGTCTTCAAATACAACCGTGGAGTAGCCAGCTACAAAACGGAATTTGAACAAGAGACCATGACTATTTTGTTAGGGGTTGATTCAACCATGCATTACCATACCCTTGCCTTCCAACCTTACCAGGGCGATGCGAAAGCCGACTCGGCAGCAAGCGCTAAAAAGGATATCATCTCCAATGTTAAAGCAACGAATCCATTGGATAATTTCGTGGACTCGGTTGCTCGGAACTATGCCAAACAAGGAAATGCACAGGGTCTGGCGGTAGCCATTATCCATAAGAACAAAATCAATACGTTTTTCTATGGGGAAACCGACAAAGGAAACAATAAGCTTCCGGATGCCAACACCCTATTTGAAATCGGATCCATCAGTAAAACATTTACTGCATCCTTACTGGCGGATATGGTAAACAAAGGATTGGTCAACCTGGAGGATAGCATCGCTAAGTTTCTTCCTGATTCCATAGCCCAGAATCCGGACATTAAAAAAATCACCTTTAAATCTTTAGTGAACCACACTTCCGGCCTGCCAGCACTGGCAGATAACTGGAATAAAGGCCCGAAATTCTCTATGGATGATCCTTATGCCTTTTACGATAGGAAACAACTATTCGCCTATTTAAAAAATTACAAAGCAAAGGGAGATCCAGAGACAGAATATGCCTACAGCAATTTAGGTTTTGGACTATTGGCCGAATTGATAGCCATCATCCAGAAAAAACCGTATATGCAATTGGTCAAGGAATCCATACTTGTTCCATTGGAAATGACCAATACTTCCGATAAAATCGATCCGAAAAATAAGAATATTGCCCCTCCCCATAATAAGGAAGGAACGAAAGTTTCTTTTTGGAATTTTCAAGCAATGGCAGGTGCAGGAGCATTGAAATCGTCCTTGAACGATATGTTGCGATATACCATTGCGCAATTGACCTATCCAGAAACGGATATCCAAAAAGCGATGAACCTCACTAAACAATTCACTTTTTTTGTGCCACCAAATTCCGATATCGGTATGGCTTGGCACATGAACATGTTGGAGGGCATGACCTATTATTGGCATAATGGTGGAACAGCGGGTTCCAGTTCCTTTGTTGGCTTTGTGCCTGATGAGAAGTCGGTCGTGATCATCCTATCCAATTCGGAGATCGATGTAACCCAAACAGGCATACAGTTACTTGAAAAGGTATTGACTACTAAGTAATATACCTCAACATAAAAAAACAATAGCGGAAAGTCCATTAAAGACTTCCCGCTATTTTTTTCTCCATCTGTTAAAACGTCAGGAGCATATACGGGTTTATTTGTGTGCTTTATACCTCGGCGATGATCTCTACCTCGAGCTTGAATCCCTGCGGAAGCTCAGGCACGATTATCACCGTTCTTACAGGTTTGTGTTTACCGATAAAATCGGCAAATAAAGCATTGAATTGCTTCCAATATTGCACATCGGAGAGGTAGGTGGTCACTTTTACTACTTTTTGAAAGTTGGTCGATGAGGCCAATAGGATGTCTTCCAGATTATGGAAAACCACATTGAACTGTTCCTCAAATTCCGCATTTTCATAATCCTTTCCTTCTTTCGATATAGGCAATTGTCCAGAAACAAACAATAAATGGTTGGACACTATGGCCGTACTATAGTGTCCATTGGCTTTAGGTATCCGACTACCTTGTAATATTTTCATGTTCAACAATTATTTTCATCATTCCCCTTACAAAATAACCTCATGCTTAAAAATTAAAATAGAACGATATTAGCGTAAGGGCTAAGTTTCGTCCATGGGCAACTCTTTTGGCAAGCAGCCAACGGTCTGTCTAAAGAACCGTGTAAAATGGCTCTGATCGGCAAAACCGCACAAAAAAGCCACTTCTGTAAGGGAATATTTCTTCGATCGTATCAATTCAATTGCCCGAATAATCCGCACTTTTCTTTGGTAAAGCCGTAGCGAACTTCCTACATATTTCGGGAAATATTTCGAAATGGTGACCTTATGGACACCGCATAAAGCGGCCAATTCTTCCAGACCAACTGTTTTGTTCCAGTTCTCCAAAAGATACTCTTTTGCTGTATTTACCCAATTTGGAATTTGTAATTGTTCTACCCTTTTTTTGTTACCCTCTTCTATTTTTAAGATCAGGGCTTCTATCTCTTTAAAAGTCTGTTCATCCCTATAACTCAGATCTTTATAAATATTAATCATTCTATAGCATCAATTGAATTTTACTCATAGGCATTCCTTACAGCTCTGTTCTCAGCTGTTAAGAGTAGATTGTTCTTTTCATAGGTGGGGATGATGCTATTTTTAGGTAGACTAAAATGAAAAGAATAAGGAAATTCCACAAGAATTTCCACTACTCGCCTTTGACAAGCTAAAGCTACGGAAATTTTTGTTTAATGAAATGTTAAATTTTAATATTAGGAAAATAAAAGCCCTTTTAAGTAAATTGAACTATTTACTCTTTTTGCTTTTTCAGAAATGGTAACATTTTTGCCACTTTGCTCTCCCCATCTATTTGGAATAGCAATTTGGAGGTCTTCCGATCATAGATGTAGGTGGCTGGGAAATTCTTCGGATGGAACTTCAAGATAAACTCCCCTTCCGGATCGTGGAGGAACTTGACATTGGCGTAGTTCTTCAATTCCTTAGCAAACATGTTGATATAGCCTTCAACCAAAGGTTTCTCCTGCATGGCAATGAAATAGTAATCCACTAGGCTGTCCAATTCTGGAATGGCCTTGGCGAATTCATGCCCTAATTCCTGACAATGACCACAACCTGCATCATAGAGGATGAACACCTGTTTATGGTCCTTATTTAAAGAGTCGCGCGAAAAAGTTGCTCCGAGTTCATAATCCTTAAATTTATGGAAAGGAGGAATACTATCAGGGACTTGTGCATGAAGTTTTATGGCAAAAAACAGGATTATAGCAAAAAGAAAGGATTTTTTCTGTAACATACCTCAATTTAACAAATCCTTACGGAAATACCTAATATTCATATTAAAGGCATTCCCTTGACAAAAAAACGCTATATTTGATTTTTATCAGGTTAAACATTACTATTAACGAAACGAGTGAAAAAACGTATTGCCATATTTGCTTCTGGGTCTGGGTCCAATGCCCAAAAGATCATGGAGCATTTCAAATACTCCGACTCTGCAGAAGTTGCTTTAGTGTTGAGCAACAATCCTGAAGCTTTTGTGCTTCAACGCGCAGATAATTTCGAAATCCCAACCCATGTATTTGATAAGCACGATTTCTATCAAACGGATGAAGTGGTTAACCTCTTAAAACGTTTGGAAATTGACCTGGTTGTTCTGGCTGGATTTTTATGGTTGGTACCTGAAAACCTACTGAAAGCTTTCCCGAATAAGATCATTAATATACACCCTGCCCTTTTACCGAAATTCGGTGGCAAAGGCATGTATGGTGATCGGGTGCATAAGGCTATTTTGGATGCCGGAGAAGAGGAACATGGAATCACCATTCATTTCGTGAATGAGCATTTTGATGAGGGCGAGGTTATTTATCAGGCAAAATTCCGTGTGGAACCTGGAGACACCTTGGAGATCATCAAGTTCAATGGACAGCAATTGGAACACCTGCACTACCCAAAGGTTATTGAAAACCTTTTGAAGAAATACAATTAATCAGCCTTTCGAAGGGATTATTAATTATTTTTCCTTAAATAACAAAGGCACAAATTCCAGCATATACTTCCGCCAATTGGACCAACTATGGCCTCCTTCGGATTCATGGTAGGTATATGGCATTTGTATGGAATCTAATTTCTTTCGATAATCTACCCCTACTTGGTACAGAAAGTCCCGTTTCCCCATTCCCATCCAGTACAGCTTATATCCATTTTTCTTTTGGGTCAGTAAGTGCTGATCAAAATCGGTATAAACCGGTAGATCGGCCATCTTCCCCATCTTGAAAGCCGCGGAGAACAGTCCGATATAATCAAAAGTCTTCGGATAGTTAGCAGAAATAAACAAGGTATGGGAGCCGCCTATAGAAAGCCCAGCAATGGCTCGGTTAGCGCGATCCTTTTTGGTTCGGAAATGGCCGTCGATATATTGGATAATCTCCGGAAAGGAGTTCTCCATCAAACCAGAACCAATATCTTTTCCTGGAACATTTATCGCATAGGTTTTAGGGCTATAACCTGGCGCAGCATCATTGGGCAGATGGCCATTGGGCATCACGACGATCATGGGTTTAGCCTTGCCTTCAGCAATCAGCTTATCCATAATAAAAGGCAGCCTACCAAGTTCTACCCATGCCCCCTCATCTCCCGTCATGCCATGGAGGAGATATAAAACCGGATATTTCTGTTTGCTGTTCTCATAACCAGGAGGCAGATAGATATTCATCCTTCGCGCCCCATGTTCAGTTTTCGAAGGATACCAGGTCTGAAGGAGCGTTCCATGAGGAACCTGTTGAGCCTTATAATAATCCCCAACGCCTCCACCCGGAATGATATAGCTGAATAGGCCATTTCCATCACGGATTACCCGTGGGTTTTTCAAGTCCAGAACCGATATCCCATCCACTAAAAAACTATAATGCAACAGATCGGATGGAAGACTGTCCAGTTCAACCGCCCAATTTTCTCCAGAACGATCCGCAGTCATTTTAATAAGCCTCTTTCCAAAATCATTGTCTTCGATCCAATGGGCAAAAAGGTTTACATCCTTGGCTTTAGGCGCGAAAATTTCAAAACGATACTTCCCATCAGCGGTCCTCTTTTCTGCATCGTATAGATAAACCTGTGAAGACTTAAAATCGCCAACAGCAGGCTGGGCGGCAAGCTTGCAGGTACAGGCCAGAAATAATCCCAAAAGAAGGTAATATGCTTTATTCATGTTTATACGGTTAATCCTAATCAAAAATAAAAAAAATATAGTTACCTTTGCCGCTCCAAACAATACGCAATGAATCATCCTGTAAAGATCAAAAATGCATTAGTTTCTGTATATTACAAAGACAACCTTGCACCTCTAATTCAGTTACTTAACAAATTTGGAGTAACCTTTTATTCCACAGGCGGAACTGAAGCCTTTATCCGCGACCTGAACATCCCAGTTGAACGTGTAGAAGACCTAACCGGTTACCCTTCCATCCTTGGTGGACGTGTAAAAACATTACACCCTAATGTTTTCGGTGGAATCCTCTCTCGCCGTCCATTGGCTGATGATAAAGCGCAATTGGAAACTTATAACATTCCTGAAATTGACTTAGTTATTGTTGACCTTTATCCATTTGAGGAAACAGTGGCATCAGGCGCATCTGAACAAGATATCATCGAAAAAATCGATATCGGAGGAATTTCATTGATCCGCGCAGCAGCAAAGAACTTCAACGATGTGGTGATCATCTCTTCAAAGAATGATTATACCGAGTTGGAAGAGATCTTAGCCGCTCAAGAAGGAAGCACTAGCCTAGAGCAACGTAAATCCTTCGCAAAACGTGCATTTAACACTTCTTCCCATTACGATACCGCAATCTTCAATTACTTCAATCAAGAAGAACCTTTGGAGGTATTCAAGCAGTCGGAACAAACCGCACAAGTATTGCGTTATGGCGAAAACCCTCATCAAAAAGGTGTTTTCTTCGGTAACTTGGACGGCATGTTCGATAAATTGAATGGTAAGGAACTTTCCTATAACAACTTGGTGGATGTGGATGCGGCAGTGGCCATCATTGATGAATTCACTGAACCTACCTTCGCGATCCTAAAACATACCAATGCCTGTGGCGTAGCGTCGAGACCTTCAGTTAAAGATGCTTGGTTGGCTGCATTGGCCTGTGACCCGGTATCTGCCTTTGGTGGTGTATTGATCTGCAACCGTGAAGTAGATAAGGAAACTGCAGAAGAAATCAATAACCTGTTTTTTGAGGTATTGATCGCTCCGGCTTATTCGGAAGATGCACTGGCTATTCTTACCGCAAAGAAAAATAGAATTATCCTTCGCCGTAAAGAAGTGAAACTTCCAACACAGCAATTCAAGACTTTGTTGAATGGTGTGATCATGCAGGATAAGGACAATACAGTGGAAGGTCCTGAATTAATGACCGCAGTAACCACGGTAAAACCAAATGAAGCACAATTGCAGGATCTATACTTTGCCAATAAAATTGTAAAACATACCAAATCTAATACGATTGTATTTGCTAAGGATAATACCTTGATCGCCTCTGGCGTTGGCCAAACTTCACGCGTGGATGCCCTTAAACAGGCCATCGAAAAAGCGGAATCTTTCGGTTTCGATATCAAAGGTAGCTCCATGGCATCTGATGCCTTCTTCCCTTTCCCAGACTGTGTGGAAATTGCTGGAAATGCTGGTGTTGCCGCGGTATTGCAACCAGGTGGCTCGATCAAAGACCAACTGTCCATCGATATGGCCAATGAAAAAGGCGTGGCTATGGTGACTACAGGGGTTAGGCATTTCAAACACTAATCGTAGTAGTAAGTTTTAGTATTTAGTAGATAGTATTTAGTAGTTAGACACTGCTCAAAGAATTTATGAAGCCGATTCAGAACAGAGATGTTTTGAATCGGCTTTTTTTTTAACCAATATTGTCTGTTTTTTGCAGGTGGCTTCTAACCTGTGTATTCAAAATATGTTTGAATTTGGGGTAAAAACGTGGTTTAAGCAGGGTTAAAGGAGGGTTAAAGTATAGGAAAAGTATGGAAAGCATACATTTTACATACTTTAGGTATACTTTCAGTATGGTTTCAGAGCGGACCGAATTGGAACAATTTGCGTGTTTAGATGTTAGATGGTAGATGATAGATGTTAGATGATAGATGTTAGATTAAAGATATTAGAAATTTGGATGTTATGAGGAACATATTTTTAAGATTAGTTATGGGCATGGTGGCTTTAGGGATCGTGTCTTTGGGATTGGTGGGATGTCAAGGAGGAGGTAAGATGGGTTCTGATGATTCTGTTGGTTCGGGAGATACTGTTGGATTAGGTGAACGAAGTGGGTTGGATTCGGTGTTGGGACAGGATGGGTTTTCTGATGGTGGGAATGTGGATAGTTTAAAGGTGGTGAGAGCGAATTATGATCGGATTCAGGGTATTCGGGATTGGGATCGGATTGATTCTGCTGAAATTTTTGAGTCTACGGAAGGTGGTATGGTTTATTATTATTTCAAAAATAAGGTGTTGGAGAAGTTGGATGTCTCTTATTATGGGGAGTCTGGATATACCTTGGCGAAGTATTATTTATTGGATAATAAGGTTTCCTTTGTTTTTGAGGAAAGGTATAATTATAACAGTCATATGTATGCGCCGGAATTTGATATGGATAAGACGAAGAAGTTTGGGGAGGATCGGTTTTATTATTATGATGGGAAATTTTTCAAATTTATAGGGACGAAAGAACAGGAAGAAGATGTGGCAGGAACAAGGGATAGGGCGCAGGTGAACCTGGATATGTTTCAAAAGTTTATGAAGATAAAGGCGAATAATTATAAAGCGGAGAGGGATTAGTGAATGGGGATTAGTGAATGGAGGTTGTGGATTGGAATTAGGGAGAATAAGTAGATGGCTATAAAATGTTCGTTTAGGCCTATAGTGGATTTGAATTCGAGGTATCTGATTCTTGGTTCGTTGCCAGGGGATCTTTCGCTGGAGAAACAGGAATATTATGGGCATCCGCAGAATAGGTTTTGGAGATTATTGGGGATGATATTTCAGGAGGATAGCATGTTGGATTATGCCGATAAAAAGCGATTTCTTCTTAAGCATCATATCGCGGTATGGGATGTTTGCGGGACGGCATTTCGGGTGGGGAGTATGGATACGGCGATTCAGGAGGTAGTACCTAATGATATACTGGATTTGCTAAAGCAAAATCCGGGGATTGAACATGTACTTTTTAATGGAAAAAAAGCGATGCATCTGTACGATCGATTTTTTGAACGCATAGATGGCATTCAGTATCATGAATTGCCGAGTACGAGCCCTGCAAATGCCAGCTATAACCTGGAAAAATTATACGAAAAATGGGTAATGGTTTTCATTTGATGCGGAAAATTGTTTAGGTGTTAAAAAAAATACGGGAAACCTTTTTCATAATAAGATATAATGACGTAACTTCAAGAAACCATTATTAGCACGTCCAATTATTATGAGATTTAAGGAATTAGAAGATGCCCTTGAGCAGCTTGTTCTGCAGATCAAATCGGCAAATCTTTCCAATACTTCCAGTGTTCGAACGGAGGAGTTTATGGACCTGATCAATAGCTCCCCCTATCTGATTACCATTCATGATGTGGAATTCTACCGGCCTATCGGTATCAATGATGCCATGCGGCTGTTCTATGGATTTCAAAAAAATTGGTTGACCGGAATGGATTACCTTTATTACCTGCAGACCATACATACCAGCACTTACCACAGTTTATTAAATTCCCTGACTTTCTTCCGTAAGGATAAACCCTCCTACCTTAACCTGGATTACAAGCTCCTGCATCATAGCAAGGAATTTAGGCTGGTGATCGGGACTTCCAAAACCATCATCAGAACGGAGAATGGAAAACCTAAATATGCTATCACCGTAGCAAAAGAAAGTTCGGAAAAGGGCAGCACCAGCAAATTAGACCTGATCAATCAGCTGACGAGCAGGGAAAAAGAGATTGCTCAACTCCTGATCGATGGCGTAAGTAAAAAAGAAATTGCAGGTCGATTGTTTATTTCCACCTCCACCGTGCAGACGCATAGCAAAACGATCTATAAAAAACTTAAAATCAATAAAATAAGTGAATTGATCAGTTTGGGAGATACCTTTTCCTTCCAATTGATGAATAACAATCAGGAGGAATCCGATTTACATAAATTTGACCCTTTTGATTTCCGCTAAGGCAGGATAGAAAAACATTCGGTTTAATCGCTTGGTTTGTTTATTTTTGCATCAAGATGTCAGATTTAAAATACAATCAACGAGGTGTATCCGCAGGGAAAGAGGATGTACACAATGCAATTAAAAATATTGACAAAGGTTTATATCCACAGGCCTTCTGTAAAATCATCCCGGATATATTGGGTGCTGATGAAGCTTGGTGCAACATCATGCATGCGGATGGCGCTGGAACAAAATCTTCCTTAGCGTATGTTTACTGGAAGGAAACCGGTGATCTTTCGGTTTGGAAAGGTATTGCGCAGGATGCCATCATCATGAACTTGGATGACCTGCTTTGCGTTGGAGCCATCGACAACATCTTATTATCTTCTACCATAGGTAGAAACAAAAACCTGATTCCAGGAGAGGTGATCGCAGAGATCATCAACGGAACAGAAGAAATCTTGGCCGAATTGCGTGAAATGGGAATTGGTATCTATTCCACCGGTGGTGAAACCGCTGATGTGGGCGATATCGTTCGTACGATCATTGTAGATAGTACCGTGACCTGTAGGATGAAACGGGAGGACGTAATCTCCAATCACCGCATCAAAGCTGGAAATGTGATCGTGGGTCTTGCATCAAATGGCAAGGCATCCTACGAAAAAGAATACAATGGTGGAATGGGATCCAACGGATTGACATCTGCCCGTCACGATGTATTCAGTAAATATATTGCAGAAAAATACCCGGAAAGTTTTGATCCGGCAGTACCATACGATCTGGTATTTGCTGGTGGAAAAGCCTTAACAGATAAAATTAAAGTAGAAACAGGTGAAGAGGTGACCGCTGGAAAATTGGTTTTATCGGCTACCCGGACCTACGCCCCTGTTATCAAACAGATTTTGGACAAATACCGTTCGCAGATTGATGGGATGGTACATTGTTCGGGAGGTGCGCAGACGAAAGTGTTGCACTTCGTGGACAAGGTACATGTCATCAAGGATAATCTATTTCCGATCCCTCCCCTTTTCGAATTGATTCAAAAAGAATCCAATACCGACTGGAAGGAGATGTACAAAGTATTCAATATGGGTCACCGTATGGAACTTTATGTACCGGAAGCAATTGCTGCTGATATCATCCAGATTTCTGAATCCTTTGGTATTCCGGCACAGATCATCGGTCGTGTGGAAGAATCAACGCAAAAACAAGTGACGATTCGCTCCCCATACGGAGAATTTATTTACGAGTAAAATCTTTGTGCGTGAAGGGCAAGAAGATCATCGGAAGAACAGAAATCATTGATTTACCCGAGTTGGGCCTTTACAATATCGAGGCGAAAACGGATACGGGAGCAGAAACCTCTGTCCTTCATTGTGAACAGATGGAGGTGGTAAAACGAAAAGGTCACTTGTATATCATCGGGCATATCCGCCCGAACTTGGAAAGTGATCAGGTTTTGAAACTTACATTCCCTGTGCACCGCGAGAGAACCGTAAAGAGTTCTTTTGGGCAATCAGAGATCCGCTATATCTTCTTGACCAAGGTTCGCATGTTTAACGAGCTATACGACATTAAATTGTCTTTTCGCGACCGTTCAGCCATGTCCTACCCCATGTTATTAGGTCGAAACTTTATTACAGGAAAATTTCTTGTGGATGTATCTAAGAAAAATTTGGCATCCAATATGATATAATCATTATAAGTTTTATACAAAAAGCAACAGTGAAAATAGCCGTTTTATCGACTAATAAGTCGTTATATTCTACACGACGCCTCGTAGAGGCTGCGATCAGCAGAGGACATGAGTGCGAAGTCATAGACCATAGCAAATGTTACGTAGGGATTCGCCAAGGCGAACCTACCATGCACTATAAAGGCCAGGACATGCCTGCCATAGATGCCATTATTCCACGTATCGGTAATTCGGTAACCTTCTACGGTTCAGCGATTGTCCGCCAGTTCGAAGTAATGGATGTAATTTCCGCTAACCAGAGCCAGGCCATTACCAGGTCCAGGGATAAACTGCGCTGTATGCAGATCCTTTCCGGTGCTGGATTGGGACTTCCGATTACCGGATTTGCAAGGACTGCAGCCAATGTAGACGATTTGATCAACATGGTTGGTGGTGCACCGCTCGTGATCAAATTGTTGGAAGGAACCCAAGGGATCGGTGTGGTATTGGCAGAGACCAAGAAAGCCGCATCTTCGGTGATCGAAGCGTTCTATGGTTTAGGAAACAACATCCTGATCCAGGAATACATTAAGGAGGCAAAAGGCTCTGACATCCGTGCATTTGTGGTGGATGGTAAAGTGGTTGGCGCTATGAAACGTACTGCTAAAGAAGGAGAATTCCGTTCGAACCTGCATCGAGGAGGTACCGCCGAAGTGGTAAAATTAACCTTAAAGGAAAGACAGACTGCCATTGCCGCAGCAAAAGCCATGGGATTAACCGTTGCCGGGGTGGATATGTTGCCATCAGCACGTGGTCCGTTGATCTTGGAGGTAAACTCCTCCCCTGGTTTGGAAGGTATTGAAAATGCTACCGGAAAGGATATCGCTGCGGAGATCATCAAATATCTGGAAAGGCAATACGAAGCCAAACAATTAGCAAAACCGACTACGGTAAAAAGAAAAATAAAAAAAGAGAGCAAGCTTTAAAACTTGCTCTCTTTTTTTAGATAAGGTACAACAAATGTACCTCTTGATCTATTGGAAAAATAGATGTATGCCACGATAAGCAAGGTCCCAATCATGTCTCCAATGAATTTAGGAATATAGGTTGGAGCACCAAGTTTGAATTTATACAAAAAGAAAAGGTGAATAATGATAAACACCAACATGGAAATTCTAAAAATTATAAATGTCTGTGGAAATATATCCCGTCTCTGGAAAAAGATAATAACAAGATAGACAGTGAAGGTAAGGGCTATTGCTGAAAAAGTTAATGAAAAACCTTGAAATAACCATAAAGGTAATTGATCAGCCTTTGGTTGAAATTCGATTGCTGCCCAGGATTTTTCCATAAGAACGGAATCGTGCGAAAAAAGATTAGATAGGGAGAGTAACGGAGCAAGGATGACCCCGATCAGAACAACGATCATCCACCCCCCAATACCCGTATAGATCGGCAATGAAGGATCGTTGTTCCGAAGGAAAGGTTTCGATTTATTGTATTTTATGTAGATAAAACTTATCGTTAGCAGAATGATCAGGAAAAAATATGCAAACGCCCAAAAATTAACATTTATACCTTCCAAAACAGTATTCACATAAAGACTTCCATCGTCGTTTAAATAGAAGCTATACCAAAGCGGTGTATTGCTTTTTTCATAATCCTTTGCGTAGATCAATGCTTCTTCTGCTGGAAGAAAGCTATCATAGAATTCCATTATATTGGTAGAAACTAAGGTATCTTCTTGGGTATACACCTCATGATCCAACTGATAATAATCGCTGGATCCATTTATTTTTTCCTGAAAATAACTTAATGGTTTATTATCCTTGTTGATGATCTTCACCGTATGGGAAATTTTAATCGGAAAAGGGACAGCGATTGGAGCCTTCACCTTATTTTCTACCTGGGGCAAACGATCATAAATTGTCTTGGCATAGGCAGGCACCATTTTCCGTTGACTACCTTCTTCCTGGATAAAGAAATCATCGATCTCGTAACTTTCCATCACAATGATCTCATTTTTCTTCCTATCATCCTGGATGGCTAAAGGCTTAATCCGTTTTACATCCTGATATAATTCCTCATAATAGTTTTCATAATCCTTCTGTAATTGATTTTTAGAAGATTGTTTGAGGTTAGCCCGCATCTCATCCGCCTGACTACCTTTATAGATTGTCTTTACATCCAGACGAACCTTATCACCCGATATCATATGGATGATATCCTCCACTATCATCTCTTGGCCGTTTGGTTTTGGAACTTCCATTAATTTGTTCCCCTTATTAAGCACTAACACTTCGCCATAATAAGGAAAGAAGCGATCTAAAGGCAAAGATCCTTGATGGCTAATGGTGGGGTCCAAGAATTTATTATGCCCCTCCATATCCACGCGAATGACCATATGGTTGAAAGCGTATGGACTAGGTAAGCGCTTGTTCAATTCTTTATCCTGGTAGGTATTCGCTAAAACAAGGGAAGACTTGATGTTTTTATATTTCAACATGGCCGCCAGCAACAGGGATTTATCCTTACAATCGCCATACCGCTGATTAAATACTTTTTCTGGAGCATGGGCAAGGTGGGAATGCTCCCCCATTTCGATACCCATATACCTGACTTCATCCTGCACAAAATTTAAACAGTACTCCAAAAAGGTTTCTTTATTCCCTTTGGCTTTCGCCCATTGTTCATCCACAAATTTAGCAATGGGTGATCCTGCTTTGATTGCTGGAATCGGATTGACCTTCGTGGCCCAATCCGATACTTCTTGCCAAGTGGAAAATTCGGAGACTTCCAATTTACCCGATTGGCTAAACCAACTTGGTGTCGTTGGGATATATTCATCGGAAACACTCGGGTGAAAATCCCAATAGATATAGGTGAGACCGCCCTGCTTTTTAGTTTTCTCTACCGGAACATCATTCAACCGGCGGATATTAAGTTTTCGGGAATCAGGCACAATATACACCACCTGTGCCTTACCCATCGGCTCCCCGGAGGTAAAATAATATTCGCCAGAATATTTACCGCCAAAGACGGGGTTAAATCCGACCAAGGAATAAGCGATTTGGATCTTATCCCCCTTTCTTAAATCATCGAGAATAAGATGGGCTGTATAGGTACCGTTGTAAAGAAATCGACTTAAATCGGTCTCGGTAGCCAGGACCCGAAACCGGGAAATATCCAAACGGTCTAATACCTGGTTACCCCTCAAGATCTGAACTTCATGAAAAACCAACCGTTGGTAGGTTGGATCAAAATTTACATTCACTTGTCCGGCATATTCAATCCCCGAATCATCGGTGATTACTTTTACTTCCTTATAATAGGAAGTTTGTTGTCCTAGGTGGACCTGATCTATCGTCGATTCATAATAATAACCCAAACTGATATCGTCGAGATCTACAACTTGGGGTTTAATGCTAGAGGGCAATAACCAATTTGGGGTATTAGCCTTTTGGATTTTCGGAGTCTGTGCAAATGCAGTAACATAGCTGCACAGCCAAGCTGCGCAGATTGCGATAATAATTGGTAGTCTCATCTGTAATAATCAGTATACGAATATACTGATTAATTTATCTTAAATCGTAGGAAATAAAATTACCGGATGGCTTGGCTCACCTCGATCGGAAGATCGGACTCCAGGACGGTGGCTCCATCCGCAAAAACGGCTCTATATTTCGCTGCTCTTTCCGCTTTGCTTTCCAATTTGTCGTAAGTTGGCGCCGTGGAAATCATGCATAGCACGCCTTTTTCTTTAAAGAAGTCGTACATCGCTTGGTTGGATTCCTTGATTTCAGGACCAATGTATACAATCATGCGGTCGTAGGGCAATCCCGAAGCCTTAAATGTGTCCAGGTCCTTAGCGGTTTTGATGTGCATGGATAAATATTGTTGAGGATTTTTGTCCAAGTAAAACTTCGCCTGCTCCACGTTATGAACCGTCACCCAGACCCATGCATACGCATTGTGCTTGCGGATAATTTCAGCAGTCATCTCCATGGGAAGATCCTTTTTATCCAAATTGAGTATGGTTTTGCCCTTTGCCCAAAGGATCATTTCTTCCAAGGTATTGATTTTATGTTTTGTCTTGTTTCCCTGTTTATCCTTTAACCTTAATCTCTTCAGTTCTTTATAAGTATAATCGGCGACTTTCCCGGTTCCCGTCGTTGTTCTATCCAGTGTAGCATCATGAACCATCACCGGAATTCCATCCTTGCTCAAGCGTGGATCCACCTCAAAAATAGCCGGGGTATGCTTCAAAACGGCCGCCATAGCGGGAATGGAATTTTCGGGCAATCCCTGCTCCATGGTGCCTCGATGGCCTGAGATGATCTTTTTCCCAGGTACATATCGGAAATAAGCATACATATCCTGAACGGTAGGAAAATTAAGATAATTGGATTTCTGTTGGGCCTGCACAAAAAATGGCATCATCAACAAGAAAAGCATGGCAAGGGAAACGTATTTTTTCATGGATAATAAGATTGTTTCGAAATTAGGCATTCAATTTTAATAAATTAAAGCCAGAATGTTTATCTAATGTTATCAAAGTCAATGCAGAGTTTTCCTGTACGATCTTTCTATAGTTCCTTAATGGCATTTCCAATTGGCTCGCCATGAATAAACGATTGACACCGTTATGCCCTACAACCAAGATGGTTTGTCCATCGTATTTATCCATAAGCTCCTGGTAAAAACCGTTCAGACGCTCCAACACCTGACTTGCATTTTCACCTGTATTCCCTGCTCGGAAAGCCGCAGGATCGGATAACCAATTATTCCATGAATCCGGATCTTCCGTTCTAAACTCTTCTGAACTTTTTCCCTCCCACTGTCCAAAATCCACCTCGATCAGTCGATCATCAGTCTGGACCAAATCCTTATTTCCGGCTGCGATTTCTGCCGTTGTTCTTGCCCTGATCAAGGGTGAAGAGAAAACCTGATCAAAGGAATAATCCTTCAATAATGCTTTCATTCTATTGGCCTGTGCCATTCCCTTTTCGGTTAAGGGGATATCTGTTCTACCACAGTATTTATTTCCATCTGCATTATAGGCTGTTTCACCATGTCGCAATAAACAGATTGTTATCATGAAATATAATTTAGATCTTTTAGTTTTTGTTTAAAGGCGTTGTATTGTTTCTCATATTCCTGATGGAGTATCGGATCGGGCGTGACTTTCTTTTCTATGGAAGCCATTTCGGCTGCGGCTTCCTGCAAGGACTGGTAATAGGTATAGGATGCAGCCATAATAGCGGCTCCAAAAGCACCACTTGCCTCCTTACATTTATAAGTTGGTACATTCATGACCGAGGCCCTTATTTTTAGCCATAGATCGGAATTTGCTCCTCCACCGGCCGAATAAATGGCCGCTATTTTCTCGCCAGATAATTCTTCGATGATCTCATAGGCCAAACGCTCTATAAAGGCTACCCCTTCCAGATTCGCAGCAAATAAGGTTGTCCGATCTGTAGTTTGAGGTTCGAAGCCTTTAGCCTGCGGAGCCATAATGGGATAGCGTTCGCCAATCTGTTTCAAGGGCCAGGCTAATTCGCCTGTAGGGATAAGCTTCTCTGCCGCTGCGGTGAGCTTTTGAAGATCCTCCTGGAAATCCAAGGAAATCCAATCTGCTCCGGTATTGCTGGCTCCCCCTGGCATCCAATAACCTTCGGGATGGCGATGGCTGTATAGTCTTCCCAATGGGTCGACTACCTTGTTTTTCGTCACACCTTTGATGACCAAGGTGGTTCCGATGGTGGTGTTCCAATCGCCAGGTTTCACAGCTCCAGAAGCCATCTGCGTAGCACAGCCATCGGTCATGCCGACCACCACATCGATGGGGGGAATCCCCCAAGTTGAAGCCAGCTCGGCATCCAATTTTCCTACAACGGTACCTGATGGAACCACCTGTTGTAACCAGGCTTTTTTAATACCTATTTCTTCTGAGATATAGGCTGGCCAGGTTAATTTATCGAGATCATAACCTGATTTTAATACATTGGTATAATCTGTAGTATGGTAATTTCCGGATAATTTACCGACCATAAAATCAGAGGCATGTATCCAAGTAGCCAATTGCTGTGCTTTGTCGGGATAGGTTTCTATGAACCACAACATCTTACTAATGCCGCTGGATGCATTAAAACCTGTATAACCATCCTTAACATGACGCAAGGCTATTTCGCGACAGCGTTTCCCCTGCTCTTCCGATCGAGGGTCACTGTACATGATCGCTTCGTGGATAGGTTGGTTATTTTTATCTAAAGGGATAACGGTTCCAGAAGTAGAAGTAACAGAAATTGCCCTGATATGCTCTTTCTGGATTGTAGCAGGTAACTGATGGAAAAGGTTTTCCAACATTTCCTCCACGTCCTTCCACCAGATTGCTGGAGATTGCTCTTCCCTAAAACGATCATCGAGGGCAAACTTCCTGGAATCCGATGCTAGGAGGTTCCCCTTTTGATCGACCAGGACAACTCTCGCCCCCTGGGTTCCCACATCAACACCTATGAAATAGTTATCCATTAATGTGCTACTTGTTTAAAGGTTTTTCTAGCGTTCTTCCATTCCTGGTATAACTTTTCAAACTCCTCGTGGTCTTTCGGAAAGACCTCTTCCAATAGTTCTGGGGTTTTATTTGCGACACCTAGGGCATCATTACACACAAATACTCCACCCAAGACCGAAGCTTGGCGGAAGGTATCGCGGATTTTGATGCTTTTCCCGAACAGGTTGGCAATGAACTGTCGCAATTTGCGGCTTTCCACTCCACCGCCACATGCCCAGATATAGGATTCGGTATGCGGCGAGACCGCATCCAAAAATTTATAGTTCTCATAAATACTGCAGGCAATATCCCAAAGGATCGCAAAGACAAAACTTCCACGGGTCAATTGATGGGATACCGGCGCATTGAATATGAAGCCCCCTTTGGTCAGCGGCTCATCCTCATCGGCAATAAGCGAACCTAAAGAAGCCACACATTGCGAATAGGTAGCATCTTCTAATTCCTTTTCGATTACCTCATAGCCCTCGTTTGGATAGAAAATCTCTTTGAGTCGTTGGTAGTTTAATCCTGTAACCCCTGCGTTGGCTTCCAGGATAAAGTTGTTTTCATCGATATGCCGGCTTGTCCAAGTACGTTGATCCTCATCCTTTTCATATTGTCCGACAATCTTGATGATCGGTGTGGTCGTACCGGAAACAATGACCACATCGTTTGCCGATGGTTCCATGCTTCGGATAGCCAATTGGGTATCTCCACCACCTACAACAATCTTCGCCTCCGGATTAATGCCTAGTTCATTGGCTATTTCCGGTTTTATACTCCCTAATATATCAGTTGCTTGATATAAAGGCGGAAAAATAGAAGTAGGGATATTAAACAGTTCAGCTAATGGTGCAGACCATTGTTTATGCTCCACATCATACAACAGGGTTTCCGATGCCTGGGAATGCTCGTAACAAGGAACTCCTGAAAATTGATATTGGATCCAATCGCTGATGCTCATGAACTTTTCGATCTGTGCATACATCTCGGGATACACCTCTCGCACACCCACCAGTTTAAAAGCGGAGAAGAGCGAGGTTGGGTATCTTCCGGAAAGGTTATAGACCAGGTCTTTTTCCAACAGGTCTTTTTCCCATTTCCTTCCGCGGTGGTCAATATTTGGCATGCCCAAAAGGGATTTACCCGATGGATCGATGATCACGATGCCTTCGCGTTGGCTGGTGGCGGTAATGGCTTTTATAGTCACTTCTGGAGCCTCTGCTAAGGCTTCCTTGGCCAATTTTAGAATTTGGCCCCAAAGTTCCTCTGGATTGAAATAGATGGACTCTTCATAGTTCGCATCTGTTTCGTAATGTACATTTTCGCGTTTGATGCTCCATAATTCGCCGTCTGTTCCTGCAACAGCAACCCTAGCATTTCCTGTACCGATATCAACAATTAAATAACCTTCTTTATTTGCCATGTTTAGCCAATTGAAATTCTCTCCAATACGTTTTTGTTCACCAATTGTTTAATGCCTGTATTTCCTTTACGGAAAAATTCACGGAGATTATTGTTCATGATGAAGGCATGGTGGTCTTCCACTTCGTGGGTTGCCCCGGCGATATGTGGCGTGGCCAGCACTCGTTTGTTCAATATCATTTTATAATCTGTTTCATCTGGTGGTTCATGGTAGAACACATCCAGTACAGCACCTCTAATCTTACCGTTCTCAATAGTATGCAATAAATCCTCTTTATTGACCACAACTGCGCGAGCGGTATTCACAAAAATAGCATCTTCCTTGAGGAGATCCAGGTATTTTTTATCGATCAACCCTTCTGTTTCAGGTGTTACCGGAAGGTGGATACCAACAACATCGCATATGGCGAATAATTCTTGGAGTTCCACCTTTTTGTAATCTTTGTTTTCATCGGTATAGTAGGGATCGTAATAATAGATTTCTGAAGGGAAATTTTGTAGCATACGGGCAATATGTTGCCCTACTGCTCCAAAGCCCACCATACCGACCTTTTTTCCGGCCAGTTCATTTCCCTTAAATTCCAAATAGGACGTATGGGCGCCCTCGCCCCAATGCTTGCCTTCTAACCAGCTGATCGCCGGCAGGGTATTGCGCATTAAGGTAATCACATTGGCGATGAACATTTCTGCCACCGCCTGGGCATTCCTGGCAGGTGTGTTGAACACTGGAATGCCCAATTCGGTAGCTACGGCTAGGTTGATATTCGATGGTGTGCCTCTGCAGATCCCTACGAATTTGAGATCTGGATGCGCACGCAATACTTGCTCTGTAATTTCATCGTGCTCTGAAATTAATGCTTCAGCACCTGTTTCCTTTAATAATTCACTTAATTCTGATGGGTTATAGGCACGTCCGTGTGGTTTCCAAGATCGATAGATAACTTCATCAAAAAGACCTTTCAACTCATTCAATGCCTTTTCGTTCTCGTAAGGTGCTGTAAGTAATACTTTCATAATTATGCTTGAATACTATTTTCTTTTAAACTGCTATTTTCTCCTAAAGGGGAGATTTCTTCTTTCGGGATATTGATGAACTTGGTCAATATGGCTGAAATGACATAGAGACCTGCCAATACCCAGATGACGCCTTCGGATCCAATCGATCCGATCAGGAGCCCAACGATGGCCGGACCGACAAATACCGGCAGTCCTGCTCCTAGGTTTAGGATTGCCATGGCGGCGCCTTTATCCTCTTTGACCAAGGAAGGCACTAGTGCGGAAAGTGGCACATAGCCTGCCAATAAGGCTCCCCAGGCAATACCTGCAGCCATTACGGCCCAATAACTTCCATCGAACCAAACTGGCGAATAGTAGAACAGCACTGTACTGATGGCACAGCCGATTCCGCCAAACCACATGATGGTGTTTTGCCAGCCCAAACGGTCGCCTACAAATCCAAAAATTAGGTTAAAAGCAATGTTACTGGTGAATATGGTGCCCCAGATCTGTAGCCATTCCTTGGTATCAAAACCATGTTCCGCCATATAGAGCGGAAGAAAAACTGGAAATGCGAATTGGGCGGTGGTATTGATGACCCGTACGATGCCCCCGATCAATACCTTAGGTTCTTTTTTCACAATGGTTAGGCCATTGACCAGTTCTTTGACCTTGGATTCTTTGGAAGCTTTGGTTTCAAATTTATCGCGGTTTAGTACGAGGGCGAAAAATGCCCCTACCAATACCCAGAAAATGGAACTCCAAAGGGTATTTTCGTAGCCAAAGCGCTCCAATGCCCAGCTGGAGTAATAAGCCCCTAGGACGTTCAAGCCGCCGGTAAAAACAAACCAGAACCATCCTACGGCCCTTCCCAGCATTTTTTGTGGGGTTCGATAATTGATCCAGACCATGAAGGAATAGGCAAATAAGGGATAGCCAAAACCTCTAATCGCATAAAACAGCAACATGGAGGAATAGTCCAGTTTCGCCATACCCATGGAAATAAAACCGATGGTACCGATGATATACAGCAATAGCCCCATGACCATGGATTTTCTAGGCCCATAACTTTCGGCCAGTACGCCGGAAAACCAAGAGGAAATGGCAATGGTAATACCATATACCGTAAATAGGCTCGCTGATTGTTCCATCGACATGCCATGCTCGATCAGGTAGGGACTTAGCCAGCCCTGTTCGACCCCATCGCCCATCATAAAGATTAAAATACCTAGATATCCCCAAGTTAAGTTCCCAGGTATTCCAAGCTTATTGGATAAATTGTCTTTTCCCATTTGAGTTTTTTGTTTAGATTATAGGAATTGGTTATACTAAAATAAATAAAAATTAATATAAAAAAAGATTTTTAAAGTATTTTATGTTAAAAAAAGAACAGTTTTTAGCTGTTCTTTTTTTGGGGTTGTTTAGATTAAGTTTTGGAGTAAGGGTAAGTTTTGGAGTTAAGGGTATGTTTTCCATTTTTAAATTTTGCAAATTCCATTTTCCATTTTGAAATTTTTTCATTTTTCATATTTCAAATTTTCCTCGGAATCATTGCAAATATTAATCTAGGAATAGTTCACAACGGCATTGACGAAATAATGGTCGCTTGCATATACTTCCCCTAATTTATCTTTGATGATTTGGGAGCTGCTCGCTTTAACCGGTCCTTTTATAAAAATGAAGTCGATTTTTTTGGCTTTGGCCTGTCGAGGATCGTTTATGGGTTTAAATCCATTGGTAGTTCCTTCTATCCTTTGCCCGTCATGGCCATATTGGCCATACTTGCGAGATTGCCCATTATTGGAAATTTGCCCGTCATCGGAAGAATTACCGTCGTTGTTAGTTTGCCCGTCATTGCGAGATTGCCCGTCATGGGAAGAATTACTGCCTTTGCGAGATTGACCGTCATTGCGAGGAACGAAGCAATCTTCCCATCCCGCCCCCAATACATTTTCATACACTTTCGAATCCATCCCAACATTAAAATCACCAGTAAGGATTTGTACAAAATCTTCTTGATATTGTGCCGCCTCCCTCAAAACCACATCCATCTGTTTTTCCTTTGCTTCATTACTAACATGATCCAAATGAAGATTGATCAATCGGATCTCCTTGTTAGTTTTCTTATCC
Source organism: Sphingobacterium sp. 1.A.4 (assembly GCF_002734245.1). Taxonomy (NCBI): domain Bacteria; kingdom Pseudomonadati; phylum Bacteroidota; class Sphingobacteriia; order Sphingobacteriales; family Sphingobacteriaceae; genus Sphingobacterium; species Sphingobacterium sp. 1.A.4. Next base: position 32,644 of record NZ_PEAZ01000040.1, on the reverse strand, counting down.
AGCAACCTCACCCAGGAAGCATTCCGCGCGCGAGCAGATCCCCAGGATAAACTACCTGCTTGCAGTGGAGTTTCGGACAGCCAATATCCTCCAGCAGTTAATAGTTCAAACCTCTTTTTAGAGAAAAAGATAGGGTTCTTGGCAATCCCATGATACCCTTCTTTGAACTTATCCATTTCCGGGCCATCAAAACCGAAAGCAAAGTAATCAGGAAGCGATTCTTTGAGGTCTAAAAACTGTCCTCTTAAGACCTCTTGAAAACCGATCAGATCTGCCTGCTGTTTCTTTATAACATGCAAACAAGAGAGTCTCCGATCCTTCCAACCCAATCCTTTTTCAGCATCTTCCGGTAGATCCACCCGGATGTTACAAGTAAGCACTTTCAGGGAGTTTTTCCCTGCTTCGGAGGTTTGAAGGATATGCTCAGCTGCTTCCACATCAAAACGATGCAGAAAAGGGATGTTGGCGAATAGCCCTGCTTTGATCAGAAATTCCCTTCGATTGGATTTGGGTAATGGAGCCATTTTTATAATTCTTTGAAACCTTATTGGAGTAAAATTTAGAAACCTTACAGTATTAATCTTCGTAGCCTTACTTGAGTAAAGTTACATCTATTCCTACACTTTCACCCAGATAAGCTCCTGATTGTATCAATTCTGCTCTCAATTCATCGACATTCACATCAGCAGGTGTTACACCTTTCCTCACCGCTTGTTTTGCGGCTCTTCCTGCCGCCTCGCCCATGGCCATACAAGGCGCCATCACCCGAATCGCCGACATGGCTTCATGCGTGGTGGAAATGGAACGCCCTGCTACCAAAAGATTCTTCACCTTTGTAGGCACCAAACTGCGATAAGGGATATCATAGCTATCGCCACACCAGGTCAAAGTACATCCCCCACCCTCTGGATGATGGATATCCAATGGATAACTAGCCACGGCCACTGCATCATCAAATCTTCGGCATTCTAAGATATCATCCGCGGTCATCACATAATTCCCAACGATTCGACGGGTCTCTCGGATTCCCAGGAAAGGTGCCATTTTGGTAAAATGGGAGTCTTCAAATCCCGGAACATATTCTTTCAGGTATCGTTGGATTTCCTCCACTTGCTTACGGCCTTCGATTTCGCCGAAGGTCAAGCTTTCTGGGTTGGTTCCATCTACTCCATTGATTCGCGACATATTTACCCACACCTCGCCTTCTCGAAGGCCCGTGATCAGAATTGTCCGCTCAACCGGCAATTCATATCCCGCCGCCCTTGCTTTCTCCATCACACTGCGCAATCCAACCACAATAAACTGATGATTCTGTCCGAAATATTCCGCAGGAATAAAATCGGTTAAGTAAGTTCGAGGCTCCTCCGCAATGGACATCCTTAATTTATCGGTATCCACATTGGCCATGCAGAACATCAAGGTCGGTGGCTGCGCGCCGCCAACATCATTCCCTTGCTCACATGCTACCCCCGCTTTGTAGGCGACATCCGCATCTCCAGTACAATCAATCACCGTCTTGGCAAGGATCACTTCCCTACCTGATTTGCTTTCGATGATCACCCCTTTTAGCTCGTCACCATCCATCACCACTCCAGAAGAGAAAACATATAAAAGTACTTTTACACCCGATTCTTCCAATACTTTTAGACCGATATTTTTAACGGCTTCGGGTTCGACCAAAGTCAAACTCATGTGCAGCGGGCATGGTCTGTGTTCCGATGCCGCATCGACTTCTTTCAGACGATCAATGAATTTTTGTGGCAATCCCTTAATGATCTGGTTTCCCTTTTGGCCTAAAAAACCCAAAATAGGTAAACCAATGGTCATATTCCCCCCTACAAAACTGCGGTTATCGATCAATGCGACTTTCAATCCGTCGGATGCAGCCGCTTGTGCTGCAATAATTCCTGCTGGTCCTCCGCCTACAACGAGTACATCCACTTCCATACGAACTGGAGTTTCCCTTGCAGGCTCCAAAATGGTCTTAACATCTTTCATATCTGCTAACTATATAAGTCTTATTTTTTCAATCTTAATTTATCTGGATTTCTTATCAATAATGCCGTAGTCTTGGTTAATTCACCTGGAAGCCTTGTGCTTTATGAGCATTATCGGAAGGTTTTTCTTTACGGACCATGGTCCATAATATCAATACAGCCACGGGATGCATAAACGCCATGGCGATAAAGATGGTTCCAGCACCCAAGGACCCCATCATCTGCCCGACAAAATAATTGAACAGAACCGCGCCTAAAGCCCCAAAACCTCCAGCTATTCCTAATACCGAAGCCACATTCTTTACAGGAAAAGCCTCTGCAATTACTACGGAGATAGTGAACAGCCAACTCAGACAGGCAACAGCCACCAAAGCAAAAATAGCTATCGTTAGGTAGGGGCTATTGACATAGGTCGTTAAACAACATAAGGGGGCAAGAACGGCAATCGTACTCAACATGATCTTCCTGGCAAGCAACGGTTCTTTTCCATTTCTAACCATTTTATCTGACCAGGCTGAAGTGGCTATCGCTCCGAGATCTGCCACTAGGAAAGGAATCCAACCGAACATACCGATCTGAGCCAATGTCAATCCGCTCTCCTCCTGTAAATATCCAGGTAGCCAGAAGAGACAAAAATACCAGACCGGATCGCTCACAAAGCGAATCAATAAGATGCCATATAAGGATTTTGTTTTCCAGAGCTGCCCCCATGTAAATCCGATCTCATTTCCTTTAGCCGCATCCTGACCTACCGCTTCCTGCTTTATTACAGCCGGCGGTTCGGTATAGATCAGAAACCAAAGAAGCGCAATGATTAATCCTACGATACCTGCAACAATGAAAACCGTATGGAAATCATACTGCATCGCGAGCCAAGCTACCAACGGCGGCGCGATTATCGCCCCAATACTGCTTCCTGCAACACAAAGGCTATTGGCGGTTGCCCTTAACTTTCCGGAGAACCAAACCGTGACTACTTTCAATTGGGCAGGGAAATTGGTAGGCTCCGAAGCACCTAACATCCCCCTGAAAAATAGAAAAGAACCAAATGTTCTGGAAAGTCCTCCCCCCAGGCAGGCTGTCGACCAACCCAAAATACCCCATAGCATCACCTTTGTTTCTCCAAACTTATCGACCAACCAACCCGAAACAGGATACATCAACGCATAAAATATGGTGAATACATTCAGCACCATAGCATACCCATCATCACCTAGCGAGAACTCCTCCTTCAACATCGGTTTTAATATGGAAACGATCTGTCTATCGTAATAGTTGAAAACGATGGCTAGGAAAATCACAAAAATGATGAACCAACGCCTCTTTTCAGCGGGGATGGGCAAAGTAAACTTGGACATATTTAAGATTAGGTTATAATATTTGCTAATGCCTAATCAAATGTATGGAAAATAATAGAAAAAAAGATTTTTAAATAAAAAAAAAGAATTCATTACTTGCTAAAAGGTGGCTATATTTGTCATAAGTTAACTTATAAATGAATTATGATGAATATAACGGACAGACACGAATTCATCCTCAAGACACTAAAAGACAAAGGAAAGATCAGTATCGATTGGTTATGCGAAACCATGAAGGTTTCCAGCGTCACGATCCGCAAGGACTTGAAGGTACTTGAGGACAAAAACCTGTTGTTCAGGATAAAGGGCGGCGCATCAAACAGCAACCCATACGCCATAGACCGGCCCATCCTCGTAAAGGAAACTATTAACGATGAGGAGAAGCAAAGAATTGCTCAGGAAGCTTTAAAATTGATCAAAAACAACGATTCCATAATGATTGGATCTGGCACGACTGTTTTTGCATTGGCTAAAAATCTGGAAGTGACGCACGGTTTAACTGTCATAACACCAGCACTTAAGGTAAGTTTGGAACTCAGCAACAAACCAAACATAGAGGTGCTACAACTTGGTGGCTTGATCCGCCCGAACTCTTCCTCAGTCGCTGGGCAATACGCCATGCGAATCCTTGATGAGATCAGCTGTGGCATCCTGTTCTTAGGAGCCGACGGCATCGATCTGGATTTCGGGATTTCCATCAGCAACCTTCCAGAAGCAACACTTAACCAAAAAATGTTGAACACCGCACAGAAAGTCGCTATCCTGGCAGATAGCAGCAAGTTCGGAAAACGCGGACTCGGCAAAATCTGTGAACTCGTCGATGTGGATTACATCATCACCGACAGCAAGGTATCACAAAGCACTGTTAAAACTATTGAAGACCTAGGCATAAAAATCATTATCGCCTAATACCTACCCTACTTCTTTAACTTTTTAAAAAAAGATTTTGAACATAATCATGTTTAAAAATCTTTTTTTTGTTTTACAAGTGCTTTAAAAGAAAATAATTTAGTGTTACCATTTTATGAATAAATAGCATCTTTATAATTCTTTGAAAATTTAATAATTAAAATGCATTAAATAATTCCATTTCCAAGAATCAATTTTAATACCTAATATAAATTAAAACCTTTTTAAACATCAATCAATTCTTAACCCCAATAAGGATGTAATATACAAATCTATTAAGGTTATCTTATCCAACAAGTCTATCATATCCTAATCCAACAAGGTTATCAAACCACAGGTCTAACTACTTAATACTAAAAAAGCCACCCTAACGGGTGGCTTTTCAAATACCTAACAAATTGACAGCGGTTTAAAAATCTTTATTTTACTGCGTCTATAACTGCTTTGAAAGCCTCTGGGTTATTTAAAGCTAAGTCAGCTAAAACCTTACGGTTCAAACCTACATTTTTAGCGTTTAATTTACCGATCAACTGAGAATAAGAAATTCCGTGTTGACGAGCTCCAGCGTTAATACGTTGGATCCATAAAGCTCTAAACTCGCGTTTTTTGGTTTTACGGTCGCGGTAAGCGTACTGTAAACCTTTTTCTACTGTATTTTTAGCAATAGTATAAACTTTGCTACGAGATCCGTAATAGCCTTTAGCTAATTTTAGGATTCTTTTACGTCTTCTTCTAGAAGCAACTGCGTTAACCGAACGTGGCATAATGATTAAATTTTAGTTTGGTATAAGGTGTTACGTGTTTCAGTAAACTTACTACCCGATACCCGGTTAAAAATATTGTTATTTAAAAAAAATTGTATAAAACTTATTTACCGATACCAAGCATACGTTTTACGTTGCCTGTATCACCATCAGATACATAACTAGTTGTAGTTAAGTTACGTTTCTGTTTGGTTGTTTTTTTAGTCAAGATGTGGCTTTTGTAAGCGTTTTTTCTTGCAATTTTACCGGTTCCAGTCAATTTGAAACGTTTTTTCGCGCTGGAATTGGTTTTAATTTTTGGCATAATACTATAAATTTTATATCAATCTGTTAGATACTTTGTTATTTCTTAGCGGCGGCTTTCGGAGCCAGGGTCAGGAACATACGCTTACCTTCCAATTTAGGCAGCAATTCCACTTTTCCGTATTCTTCCAAAGCTTGAGCGAAACGTAGCAACAAGATTTCACCTTGTTCCTTAAATACGATCGCACGGCCTTTAAAGTGTACATAGGCCCGAACCTTCTCACCACTTTCCAAGAAACGCATGGCATGCTTCAACTTAAATTCAAAGTCGTGCTCACTCGTGTTAGGTCCGAAACGGATCTCCTTGATCACGGTTTGCTTAGCATTAGCCTTGATTTCTTTTTGCTTTTTCTTTTGTTCGTATACGAATTTACTGTAATCGATAATCTTACAAACAGGAGGCGTAGCGTTTGGAGAAATTTCCACCAAATCCAATTCCAATTCATCAGCGAGCGCTAAAGCTTGTCGCGTAGGGAAAACTCCTTGTTCTACATTATCACCTACTAAACGCACTTCTGGAACTCGGATATGCTCGTTGATACGGTGCTCAGGTTCCTTCTTTCTAATTGGGCCTCTATTGCCGAAATTGTTACTTTTTGCCAAATGTTTCCTTAATTAAATTAAACAGTAATTTCTTTTATTAATAAATCTTTAAATTCTTCTGATGTCATCGACCCTAAGTCGGTACCACCATGTTTACGAACCGAGATTGCTCCACTTTCGACTTCCTTCTCCCCTACGATCAGCATATAAGGTATTTTCTTCACCTCTGCATCACGGATTTTCCGTCCTACTTTCTCGTCACGTAAGTCAATCAGACCGCGAATATCGGAATTATTTAGTGATTCCAAAAGTTTTTGCGCATATTCTTCATATTTTTCTGACACTGGCAAGACGATAAACTGCTCAGGCGCAAGCCATAACGGAAATTGTCCACCGCAATGCTCGATCAATACGGCAACAAAACGTTCCAAGGAACCGAATGGTGCACGGTGTATCATCACCGGTCTATGCTTTTGATTATCACTTCCTGTATATTCCAGTTCAAAACGCTCTGGAAGGTTATAATCCACTTGGATGGTCCCTAATTGCCATTTACGTCCCAAAGCATCCTTCACCATGAAGTCTAATTTTGGACCATAAAAAGCCGCTTCACCCAATTCAACAACAGTCGGTAAGCCTTTTTCAGCTGCCGATTCGATGATCGCTGCTTCTGCTAAAGCCCAGTTCTCATCCGAACCGATGTATTTCGCCTTGTTCTCCGGATCACGCAAAGAAATCTGAGCGGTAAAATTGTCGAAACCTAAAGCTCCAAAAACGTAAAGCACTAGGTCGATTACTTTTTTGAACTCCTCTTTTACCTGATCAGGGCGGCAGAATAAGTGGGCATCATCCTGTGTAAACCCTCTTACACGAGTCAAACCGTGCAATTCTCCCGACTGTTCATAACGATAAACCGTTCCAAACTCTGCAAAACGAACCGGTAATTCTTTATAAGAACGAGGTTTCGTTTTGTATATCTCACAATGATGCGGACAGTTCATCGGTTTTAACAAGAACTCTTCGCCATCAACCGGAGTATTGATCGGTTGGAAAGAATCCGCACCGTACTTTTCGTAGTGTCCAGAAGTTATATACAATTGCTTATGCCCGATATGAGGGGTGATCACCGGCTCATATCCAGCAGCAATCTGTGCTTTCTGTAGGAAGTCCTGCAATTTCTGTCTCAAAGCAGTTCCTTTAGGTAACCACAAAGGCAAACCCATCCCTACTTTTTCAGAGAAAGCGAACAATTCCAATTCTCTTCCCAATTTACGGTGATCACGTTTCTTTGCTTCTTCGATGAATTTCAGGTATTCTGTCAATTCAGAAGCTTTAGGGAAAGTCACCCCATAGATACGTGTCAACTGCTTACGGGTTTCATCACCGCGCCAATAAGCTCCAGCTACATTGGTCAATTTAACGGCTTTGATCACTCCAGTATGTGGAATATGTGGACCACGACATAGGTCAGTGAAATTACCTTGCGTATAGAAGGTGATCTTACCATCCTCAAGATCTTTGATCAGGTCCAGTTTATATTCATCTCCTTTTTCGGTGAAATAAGCCAATGCATCAGCTTTAGAAACCGCTTTACGCTCAAAAGTTTCCTTTTGTTTAGCTAATTCAACCATTTTGTCTTCGATCTGTTTGAAATCATCAGATGAAAACTCACGATCACCGAAATCTACATCATAGTAGAATCCAGTTTCGATGGCAGGACCAATACCGAATTTAATACCTGGGTACAATGCTTCCAATGCTTCTGCCAATAAGTGTGCGGAGGAATGCCAAAAGGTGTTTTTCCCTTTATCATCATTCCAAGTCAATAACTTAATGGAGGAATCGGATTCGATAGGTCTAGAGGCATCCCATACCTCGCCATTTACTTCGGCAGCCAATACATTTCTTGCTAATCCTTCGGAGATTGACAATGCAACCTGCATGGCCGTAGTGCCTTTTTCATACTGACGTACGGAGCCGTCAGGTAGTGTAATATTAATCATTTACAACATGATTGGTGTTTGTTCATAAATCATGATTCCGATCAAGGTCTACAAGTACCTTGATTTTCGGGAATCACCTTAATTAATTCGGCTACAAAAATACGGAAAAATTACCGCATAATGAAATCAAATCCCCAACCAAATCCATTGAAATTATTAAACAACATCATCATGAGCTTTCAACTGTTCCTCCAAATACCCCTTCGCGATAGCTCGCTTAGCAACATACCACAGGAAAGGCTCGAACCAAGACCTTACCCCAATACTGAAAGAATTATTCAAATAAACAAACAAGGCCAAATCCTTGAATCGTCTCGGGCTTCCATCTTTGGCGATCCAGCCAGAAGCATGCAGGGAAGACAACAGCAATAAAGCCTTTTCAAAATTTTTATTTCCCATTTCCACCCTTACCTGAACCATACATTCCTCGCTCCAGATATTATGGAAATAATGGATCTCATCCGCTGGTATGGTCATTTCATCACCTGTTCGAAGGATGTATGTTTTATCACCCACACCCAGTTCCAATGCACCAGAAATTATCCTGAAACTTTCGGAAAATTCCCGATGGAAATGCCTAGGCGTTTTTTCTCCAGGAAAAATACGCAACAAAATCTCACTGTAAGGATGTTTTGAAACAGATTTAAGAATCTTTACTTTTCGGATTTGAACTTTTCCCATTGCTATTTGGTTTTCAGCAAAGTTCCGGCTCCAAAATCCGTAAATGATATACCTAAGTCAATAAATTCATTTCCTAAGCGCTAACTTCGACCCAACCATCCTTCTTCTAATCCGACTCAGCGAAGAGGGCTCTACGCCTACAAAATTTGCAATATGGTATTGGGATACCCTTTGCTCCAGATCAGGAAACATCGCCCGAAATTTCAAGTACCTTTCTTCTGGACCGTCCGAATATAGGGAGGCCAGCTTTTTCATTCCATCAATAAACAATTGCTGGATCACCAACCGGCCCAATCGTTCCCCTTGGCTCAACAGCCCATATAGCTTGTCAAGATCTGCCCTTCCGATTTCATAGTAGGTACAATCCTCCAAGGCCTGAATATTTTTCGTAGTGGGTATTAATCCTATAAAACTTTCATATTCACTAAAAAAATCCCCTTCCCTACCAAATTCATAGGTTTTACAAATGCCATCAACATCAACAAAATAACGCACAATGCCTGTGTCCAAAAACCCGACATACCGAGCGATCTCTCCTTCCTGAAGAAAGAATTCCTTTTTTTTCAACTGCTTCACTTTAAACAACGACTGAATGATTTCAACATCTTCATCGGTCAAGGTTACATAGGCAGAAATCTTACGAATCAATGAATCCAATATCTTGTTTTTTAGATTTTTCACTTAAAAATAACAATTCTCAAACAATAAATTCCATACCTTTGCAGCTCTATTTTAATCGTTATGTCAAATCAAGTTCCAGCAGACGGATCAATGCTTCCCTTGATGGAAGAATTTTACACCATACAAGGCGAAGGATACCACACCGGAAAGGCGGCTTATTTCATCCGTCTTGGAGGATGTGATGTGGGCTGTCATTGGTGTGATGTGAAGGAAAGTTGGGATGCTGACCTGCATCCATTGACTTCGGCAGAAACGATCGTAGAAAATGCCAAGCAATTTCCTGCAAAAACAGTGGTTATTACCGGTGGAGAGCCATTATTGTACAATCTCTCCTACTTGACCCAAAAATTAAAGGAAGCAGGCATACAGATCTTTTTGGAAACATCAGGCGCCTATCCATTAACCGGTTACTGGGATTGGATCTGTCTTTCACCAAAGAAATTCAAGGGTCCTCGACCAGATGTCCTGAGCGCGGCAGGTGAATTGAAAGTGATCGTATTCAACAAGAGCGATTTTGCTTGGGCAGAAGAACATGCCAAATTCGTAGGTTCTACCTGCAAGCTGTACCTACAACCCGAATGGTCCAAAGCAGCGGAGATGACCCCATTGATCATTGACTATGTCAAGGATAATCCAAAATGGGAGATTTCCCTTCAAACCCATAAATACCTGAATATCCCTTAGGTAAAATATAAAATACACAAACGATTGTTTTTATCGAAAAGGCTTGATTTCATACCTTAACCTTCTCCTACCGATTAAAATATCGGAAAATGGGGTTAAAGATTCCTAAATTTGTTTTACCTAATTCCAAATTTATGAATCGTAGCCTAGCGCAAGCACTCTGTTTTGGTTTGCTGATTTTTAGTCAACCAACCCACTTATTTGCCCAAACACCTGTAACCAGGAATATAGAAGGATTTGCCTATGGTCAGGTCCAGGCGCCTACCGGAAAAGAATGGGAATCGCCGCAGGAACTATCCTTGAACAAAGAACTTCCCCATGCCTACCATTTTTCCTTCAATGATATCAACTCCGCCCAAAAAGTGTTGCCAACGAACTCCAGCAATTGGATGTCCTTGGATGGCACCTGGAAATTCCATTGGGTAAAGACACCAGAGGAAAGACCCCAAGATTTTTACCAGAAAAACTTCGATGTGAGTAAATGGGATGATGTGCCGGTACCGATGAGCTGGAACATCCTGGGCATTCAGAAGGATGGTTCGTTGAAATATGGCGTGCCGATCTATGTGAACCAACCGGTGATTTTCCAACATCAGGTAAAGGTGGATGATTGGCGTGGCGGGGTTATGCGTACGCCTCCCCAAAATTGGACAACCTATATCTATCGCAATGAAGTGGGGTCCTATAAACGCACATTCTCTGTTCCAAAAGATTGGAAAGGAAAAGAAATCTACATCAATTTCGATGGCGTAGACTCCTTCTTCTACCTATGGATCAATGGAAAATATGTAGGCTTTTCCAAAAACTCGAGGAACCTAGCCTCTTTCAATATCAGTAGCTACCTGAATCCAAAAGGCGAGAACCAAGTAGCTGTGGAAGTTTACCGCAGCTCCGATGCTTCCTATTTGGAAGCGCAGGATATGTTCCGCTTGCCAGGTATCTTCCGAACCGTATCCCTAACAGCGAAGCCAAAAGTACAGATCAGAAACCTGGTTGCCATCCCTGATCTGGATCAGGAATACAAAGATGCGACGCTAAAAGTGACTGCCGAGGTTAAAAACAGCCAAGGAAAATCGGTCAAAGGCTATAAAATCAGGTATTCCCTATACGAAAATGTTTTATACAGTGATGCCTCTTCCAAGGTGAAGGAAATAGATCTTCAGCGATCCATTGATCCTATTGCCAAAGATTCTACCAGCATCGTAGAACAGACCTTGAAGATCAGCAATCCAAAAAAATGGTCAGCAGAAGAGCCAATCCGATACACGCTTCTTGCCGAATTGTTGGACAATAGAGGCCGGCTTATCGAGGTTGTTTCCAGCTATATTGGTTTCAGAAAAGTAGAATTGAAAGACACCAAAGCTGCAGATGATGAGTTTGGATTGGCAGGCCGTTATTTCTATGTCAATGGAAAAACGGTAAAACTTAAAGGGGTGAACCGACATGAGACCAACCCGGAAACGGGAAAGGTCGTTTCCCACGATCAGATGGAAAAAGAGATCATGTTATTGAAAAGGGCAAACATCAACCATGTTAGAAACTCGCATTATCCAGATGATCCTTATTGGTATTACCTATGTGATAAATATGGTATCTATCTCGAGGATGAGGCCAATATCGAAAGCCATCAATATTATTATGGCGATGCTTCACTTTCCCATCCTGTGGAATGGAAAAATGCACACGTGGCGAGAAATCTGGAAATGGTACATGCGACCATCAACCATCCTTCCATCGTAATCTGGTCCTTAGGAAATGAGGCTGGACCGGGCAAGAATTTTGTCCATGCGTACGATGCGATCAAAAAAGTGGATGATTCCAGACCGGTTCAATACGAAAGGAACAACAGCATCGTGGATATCGGCTCCAACCAGTACCCTTCCATTGAATGGGTTCGTGGTGCTGTAAAAGGAAAATATAACCTCAAATATCCATTCCATATCTCCGAATATTCCCATTCCATGGGCAATGCATCGGGTAACCTGATCGATTATTGGGAGGTCATCGAATCTACCAATTTCTTTATGGGAGGTGCAATTTGGGACTGGATCGATCAATCCATGTATTATTACGACAAGAAAACAGGTGAGAAATTCCTGGCCTATGGTGGAGATTTTGGCGACAAACCGAATGATGGAACCTTTGTGATGAACGGGTTGATCTTTGCTAACATGGAACCAAAACCCCAATACTATGAGGTTCGCAAAGTTTACCAGAATGTGAGTGTAAAGGCAGTAGATATGAAAAATGGTAAGATTGATGTGTTCAATAAGAATTACTTCAGCTCTTTGGATGATTATCAGATCAATTGGTCTTTATGGAAAGATGGTAAGGAAATGGAGAAAGGTACTTTCGCAACGGAAGGGACCAATGCTATTGCGGCAAGACAGCATAAAGAATTCCAGGTTCCATATGCATACGATAAATTGGAGGCCAGCTCGGAATATTTCTTAAAGGTGCAATTTGTACATAAAAAGGATATGCCTTGGGCAAAACAAGGTCAGGTGCAGATGGAAGAACAAATATTGGTTAAACCGATGACTTTCCTTCCATCCATTGCGGATCTGGCCAAAGGAAGTAAGCTGATGATAGGCGCGGAAGGTGATGTTCAAGAGATCAAAGGTGAAGGGTTTAATGTGAAATTTGACAATAAAACAGGAACCATTTATCAATTGAGTTACCAGGGAGAGGAAGTAATTCGTGCTGGTGAAGGCCCTAAATTGGATGCTTTACGTGCTCCATTGGACAATGATAACTGGGCATATCAACAGTGGTTCGAAAAAGGTTTGCATCAATTGCAGCATAGGGTAAAATCCAAAAACAGCTATCAGCGAGAGGATGGGGCTTATGTGTTGATCTACCAAGTAGAATCCCAAGCGAAAAATGGCGGAACCATCCGTGGAGGAAGTTCAGGAACATATACGATAGAAGACCATAAAGACCGTCTATTTGGGGAGAACGACTTTAAATTCTCCAGCAATTATATTTGGACGATCTATAAAGATGGGTCGATCGAACTGGAAAGCAACATTACTTCCAACAATAGTTCCTTTGTATTACCGCATTTAGGCTTTGCCATGCAGGTACCTGAGAACTATAGCAATTACCAATATTATGGCCGTGGACCGATCAATAATTATGCGGATCGGAAAACGGGACAATTCATTGAACAATACCAAAGCTCGGTAAAGAACCAGATGGTCAATTGGCCGAAACCACAGTCTACCGGTAACAGGGAAGAATTGAGGTGGTGTGCATTAACCGATGCTGCTGGTTCTGGAGCTATCTTTATTGCGAAAAATACCTTTTCTGCTTCTGCATTGCCTTGGTCGGAATTGGAAATGACCTTGGCACCACATGGATATCAATTACCGAAAAGCTCTGGCACGCATTTGTACCTGATGGCTGAGGTAACTGGATTGGGAGGTAACAGTTGTGGACAAGGCCCTCCATTAGAGCAGGACCGCGTGAAAGCTGGAGCGCATGATTTTGGATTTATAATTCGTCCTGTGGCAAATAATAATGCTGCAACACAAGCAAAAGCGGCTGTGGCTGGGGATATGCCATTATCGATCACCCGCGATCGTTCTGGAAAGGTGGAAATTCGTACGGATTCGAATGGATCTCCGTTGATGGTACAGATTGGGCGAGGCAAAGTTTCTGTTTATAAGGGCGCTATTAACCTACGTGAAGGTGGTAAGGTAACGGCATGGTACCACGGAAAAGAAAAACTGAAAACAAGTGTGGATTTTCCAAAGATTGAAAGTATTCAGATGGAAATCAAATCTGTTTCCAGCCAGGAGATTGGTGAAGGAAATGCTGAGCATATAATTGATGGGGACCCATCGACGATTTGGCATACGATGTATTCGGTAACAGTTGCGCAATATCCGCATTGGATTGACTTTGATGCCAGCATGGCGAAGAAAATCAAGGGTTTTACGTATTTGCCGAGACAGAATGGATCGAATGGAAATGTAAAAGGATATAGGATTCAGGTAAGTTTGGATGGGGAGAATTGGTCAGAACCTGTGGCTGAAGGGGAATTTGATCGAAGCAGTAAATTGAAGACGATCATGTTGACAAAACCTGTATTGGCGAGGTATATTCGTTTTACGGCTTTGAGTTCGCAAAACGGACAGGATTTCGCCTCTGGAGCAGAGTTTTCGGTGTTAGCGGATTAGGGTAGGTAGTTTTTGCGTCATTGCGAGGAGGTACGACGAAGCAATCTTTGAACTTTGTCATCCTGAGCATCGCCGAAGGATCTGTACGAATATAAACGAACAGATGCTTCGACTGCGCTCAGCATGACATGCGGGAAGATTGCTTCGTTCCTCGCAATGACGCAGAAACCCTCTCGCAATGACGCAAAAAATTACAACCTCACAATCTCCCCGGTCTTCACCGACTCATCACATGCAATTGCGATCCTCAAACTATTCACCGCATCCTGCATAGATTTCTCCAAATCCAAATCCTCTGCAATCGCTTTTAAAAAGAATGCCTGCTCCCGATTACACAGTTCCTGATGATCCGGCTCATCCGTTAAATCAATCCATTCATCCTTTTTAAGGAATTCATTTTCCTCATCAATATCCGCATAATGCACCTTCAACGACTCCGTTTTGGTATGGGCTTCCACGGAATCCGAATTCCCAGCCTTCCCAGCATCATTCGCTACGATGGAAACACAACCCTTCGGTCCAATCACATCCTTAATAAAAAATGCCGTTTCACTGATCATTGGTCCCCAACCTGCTTCATACCAACCCACACTCCCATCATCAAACCGGATCTGCAACTGCCCATAATTATAATTATCTTCCGGAATTTCATTTGTCAACCGCGCTCCAATAGCCGAAACGGACAATGGTTTGGCCACTGTCATCTGGCACATCACATCAATATAATGCACCCCGCAATCCACAATCGGGCTCAAACTCTTCATCAAATTTTTATGCACATCCCACATGTACCCATGGCTCTGCTGATTGAGGTTCATGCGCATAACCAAAGGATAACCCATGGTTTTTCCAACCTCAATAAATTTGATCCAAGAAGGATGATGCCTTAAGATATAACCAACGACCAATTTTTTATTGGCCCTTCTTGCTGCTTCAACCACCTTCTGCGCACCCAACACGGTATCCGCCAATGGTTTTTCGATAAACACATGCGCTCCGGCCTCAAAAGCCTGAATGGCATAGGCTTCATGGGTATCCGGATAAGTAGAAATACAAACCGCGTCAGGTTGAGTTTCCTTCAAGGCGGTCGCATAATCATCGAATAAAGGATAATCGGCTTCCAGCCGCACATTTAAAATCTCTTTGCTCGCTCCACGGGAAACCAAGCCTACAATTTCAAAACCATCCATATCATGATAGGCCTGTGCATGGGATGCACCCATATTGCCACAACCCACCACCAAAATCTTAATTTTTTGATTCATTATTAATTAAGGATACAATGTTTAAGCAAAGTAATATCTATTTATGGCTTTAAGAACTTGCCAAACCTGGTCTTGGGATCAATGCCTTATCAATTTCCATCTGCCAACTGTATTCATCGGCACTTGGCCCATAAACCTTGGTCGAGTTCTGGATCTCCTCTAAACTGATGATCTTTCCTGAATAGGCAGCTTCGCGCGCCCAGATTCCCAATAAAGTAGAATCTGCCATGAAGTCACCATCATTGATCACCTGCTTATTCTTTATTGCCGCAAAAAGCTCATTATGTTGTGTCTGGTACATATTATCAGTCTTTCCTGCGAATTTCCAAGGATTCTGACCCGTTATTTCATATTTACTCAATACACTCACATTCATTGCTCCTTTCGTACCGATAGCTTCCACCGAGTTCCGAGATTGCGTTCCATTCTGTTGACGACCGAAATGATAACCTTTCACCCCATCCCCATAATCGAATTCTATGGCAAAATGGTCAAATACATTTCCATATTTATCCCAAGGTCTACTTTGTCGGCCACCGGTACCCGAAACGGCTTTTGGCAATCCACGATTCAACATCCAGTTCATAAAATCGATACTGTGTACGGTTTGTTCCACAATGATATCGCCCGAATAGCGCTGATAATAGAACCAGTTATACAGTTGGTAGGTCAGATCATCCCATTGTGGCTGCCTAACCTTTTCGGTCAGCTCACCACCCAAGCGGAAGGTACTGATCGAGTAGATATCACCGATCGCTCCGCCATGGATCAACTTTGCCAATTCACGGTTAGGATTGGTATACCTGAAACAGAAACCTGAAACGATATTCAATTTTTTATCTTTAGCCAGTTGAACCGCTTCCCTTACTTTATGTACACCAGGAATATCCACTGCCATTGGTTTTTCACAGAAAACATGCTTTCCCTTTTTCACTGCAGCAGCGAGATGGTCCGGGCGAAAACATGGGGGTGTAGCCAACAACACGACATCCACATCGCTGTTGATCAACTTTTGGTAGGCATCGAAACCAACGTATTTGCGTTTATCCGAAACTTTTACACGTTCCTTATGCGCCTCCATCAAGGATGCCAAAGCGGTATCCAATTGTGCCTGGAAAATATCCGCCAACGCTACAATTTCCACATCCGGATCAGCGTTCAGCGCCTGAAAGGCAGCACCAGTGCCTCGACCGCCACATCCTATCAATCCTACCTTGATCTTCTTCTTTGCATCCATGCTGTAATCGGGCATATCCAATGTGCTGGCTCCTACCAGAATGCCACTACTTTTAATAAAATCTCTGCGGTCCATTACCTGTTATTATTTCGATTTAGTTTGAATTTACCCATGCAATTTGGGTAATTATTAAAAATTAGTCAATGGAAATAACTATTTTCACAGCAAATTAACAATTATTACAAGTTTATGCAAATACCAGAAACCGAAAACCTCCCTTTGATCAGTAACACTTCTGTTGTATTGGGATTACTAATGGTAATTTTAGGTTTGGTGTTCTATACATCGAACTTATCGAATAAATATGTTAAGGGATTTTTCAATATCATCCCACCCCTATTGCTCTGTTATTTCTTACCGGGCTTGCTCAATTCCTTAAACATCATCGATGGCGCGAATTCCCCATTAACAGGCATTGGAAGCAATTATTTATTGCCTGCCTGTTTGATTTTGTTTGTGATCAACCTGGATTTAAAAGAAATGTGGGCATTGCGAAAAAGGGCCGGATTGATGTTTGTAACAGGAACGGTCGGCATTATGATTGGTGGTCCTTTGGCAGTTTGGTTGACTTCCATGGTTGCGCCAGAGGTTGTGGGTGGTGCTACTCCACATGAGGTTTGGAAAGGTCTGGGTTCTTTGGCGGGATCTTGGATCGGTGGTTCGGCAAACCAGGTGGCCCTAAAGGAAATCCTACAACCCTCTCCAGAGGTTTTTTCTTCCATCATTGCTGTGGATGTATTTGTCGCCTATTTATGGATGGCATTCTTATTATATGGAGCTAGTAAATCCAAGCAGTTTGATAAATTCTTTAAGGCGGAGTCTTCGGACGTGGAAGCTTTAAAGGAAAAAATGGATGCTAAGGTTAAAGCAAACAGTAAAACACCAGAAACAAAAGATTTGATCTATATTGTTGCCTTGGCATTTGGAGGTACGGCTTTATCGGCTTTGATAGCCGAGCCATTGTCTGCTTATATGGCTAACAACCATCCAGAACTAGCAAAATTCTCGTTGACCAGTAATTTCTTCTGGGTGATATTCATTGCTTCGGTAATTGGGATTATTCTTTCCTTTACGCCTGCCAAGAAATTGGAATATGTAGGAGCTTCTAAAGTAGCTACCGTATTTTTATATATTTTGATTACGACGATTGGTATGCAAATGGATATTACAGCGATTGCTGGAAATCCTGGATTATTGGTAGTTGGATTGATCTGGATGAGTGTGCATGCCTTGTTGTTACTCATCGTCGGTAAGATTTTTAAAGTGCCATTCTTTTATTTTGCTGTAGGTAGTATGGCGAATGTAGGTGGTGTGGCTTCGGCTTCTGTGACTTCGGCCGCTTTCCACCCTTCCTTGATTTCCGTTGGGGTTATCTTGGCGGTGTTTGGGTATGCGGTTGGAACTTATGCAGGCTGGTTTACAGCGATGCTGATGCAGATGGTAGCACCGATGTAGGGGGAAGAAGTAGGATATACTGATATTAAAAATGTCATCCTGAGCGCAGTCGAAGGATCTGTTCGTTTACCAGTGTACAGATCCTTCGACTTCGCTCAGGATGACAAAATATTTCGCTCAGGATGAGAAAAAATAAGATTGCTTCGTTCCTCGCAATGACGGGTCTATCGTCTATAATCTATTATCTATCATCTATCATCTACATTCTCCCCTTATCCACTGCCTCCTGAAAAATCCTCCAATCATAGTAATGAAAAACCATTCCATTACTCATGGCCACCAACATTCCTTTCGGAAACTTCGTTCCGATCGGCATGGAAATAGCATCAGCACCATCACATTCAACCGCTGAAACCGGCACTTCCGCCAAGATCTCATGTAAATGAGCATTCCCAGCAGCACCTTCCCTTGGATAAATATTAAAAGAATTGTTCTGCTGATTTGAAATCACGATATAACCAGTAGAATCCGTGCTTTTATACAATGCAATCCCCTCATGATCAGATTTGAAATCCTTCTGTCCAAATAAGGCCAATTCCTCATTTCCTTTGGCAGGATCTGCATAATACTTATGGATACCAAAGCCTTCATCCGAGTAATAGATATACCCTAACTCATTATCCACGGCAATAGCTTCAATTTCTTTTCCACCTTGGAACTTCCCAAATTCACGAACCTTCTTTCCTTTCACAACACCAGCATCAACCGACAACTCATATTGGAAAAGATAATTATCAGCGCCTCCAGATTTACGGCCTACTACAGCATAGATCTTATTCCCAGTAGAATCCTTTTTCGTATACAAAGCAATACCCATTGGCGATCTTTCAGTCTCTCCTACAAAAACCTCGATACCACCATTATCCAATGGCTTTAGTTCCGGCATACTGAAAACGCGGATCTTATTGGTACCTCTTTCGGTAAGCACTGCAATATCCACCAATTTCCCATCAATCTCCAAACCGTACGCAATATCCACGTTGTTTGGTCTATCCAATGGCGTTACTTTATTAATAATCTTGCCATCCATATCATAAGCATACAGACCACCGGTCTTCTCATGCTTATCCGTTCCAACGATAATAACTTCCGTACTATCATTCGGGTTCACCCAGATAGCTGGGTCATCCGTATCGTTCGGAACTTGTTCCGTAACAACTGTTGGCTTTACTGCATTCTCCGCCACAGGGGCTAATTTGCTAGTACAAGCCCCGAAAATCAGGGCTGTACCGCATATAAAGATGAATTGTTTAATCATGTGTTTTCCTTCTTTTTAAATTTTACAAATCGAATTTAACACCTAACGTATATCTTGGCTTGTAGTACTCCAATTGTTTCATGCGAGCTACATCACCTTGGTAATAACGTAAAGGTTGGTCGGTTAGGTTGTTTGCTTCCGCAAATACGCGTAACTGTGGTGTGATTTTGTAAGATGCATTGGCATCCAAGAAGAATTGTTTATCATAGTAGGCATCATTGAATGCATCTTTACCGATTTCATCCAAATAAGCTGCCGTATAGTTAGCAGATACACGTGCGGAAAATTTATTGTTTTCCCAAGATAGGGAACCGTTCAACATGTGAGGAGCCGTTCTTGGAAGACCTAAACCTTCACGCAACACACCGTCCTCACCAGCGATACCTTTAGCTTTTGATTTCGTATAGGTATAGTTGGCATATACCCCAAATCCTTGAAGGAATTTTCCAGGTAGGAAATCCAACTGTCTTTGGAATGCAACTTCAAATCCATAAAGGTTCACTTTATCACCATTTCTATCCTGGAAGAAGTCAAAGGATTTACCTGCTTCGATCGGATTCGGTTTTCCAGGGAAGTCTCTTTCAAAATCAGCGGTTTTATAGGCTGTATTACTATATCTGTAAATAAAGTTATTTAAGTTCTTATAGAATACACCTCCGGAGATCAAACCGATATTACGGTAATATTTCTCCAACATCACATCAAAATTATGGGAATAAGTAGCCTTAAGGTCTGGATTACCAGCAGTGATTTCCTCTTCTTCCGGAATACTGTTGATGTATGGAGCCAAGGCATAATAGTTCGGTCTTGCCAAAGCGGTTGAATAGGCTGCGCGAAGCAAGAAATCTTCCGTGAAATTATGTTTCAAGGTTAAGTTAGGCAAAATATTCGTATACGAATTCTTGGTATTGATCACCCCTTCCAAATCTTCTTCATTTACCACGTTATTTCCTTTGTAATCAATACGGGTATGCTCCAAACGAGCTCCTAAAATCAAGGCTGTATTTTCAGTTAGGTTCTGATCAAAACGCAGGTATCCTGCATAGATCTGTTCTTTTGCGCTGTAATTTACTGCCAAATATTCTTTTGGCTTCAACTCCGATTCGAATTTTGTCGCATCGTTCAAGTCCAATCCACCTAGAAAAGCTTTGTCCACAAACATTCCCGGCGCGTAACGATCTCCTTGTTCCCAAGTTCTAGCGTCCCATTGCACATTAGGCATCGCACTCAATACCCCAAAATCCGTAGTTGGCGTATATTCATTCCAGATATTCTCTCTTTCCTTGGTTTTTAAACGCACTCTACCACCAAAACGTAATCTACCCTTCTGTCCATCGATCAAACTCAAAGGGATACGGAAATTAAGCTTTCCACCGATTTCCTGTTCATTCGTATTATCGTTGTTCTCCGATAATTCATCAAACTTAAACTTAGAATAATCTTTGAATGTATCGTTGAAATATGGCAGGTACGTATCGGATAGATCTTGAGAAACCTGTTGTTTCTTCAACACATAATTGATATATCTTTCATTCGGACGATCTTCCTCTGCTCTGGAATACGACGCAGACCAATCAAAATCCAATTTTGGCGCCAAAAGATGCTCTCCTACAATCGAGAAATTCATCACGCTTTGTCTTTCAAGACGGGTATTTTCGTTTGTATTGTTGTCAATACCACCTTTTGTCTGACGGGATAATTCTGTATTAAAAACATTGGTTTTATCGTCATACTTTGTTTTATAACGTAATCTGTAACGGTTTTCCAAATCATCTCTCCAGTTGTACATCGCATTGATGGCGATGCGGTTTCTGGAATTGAAATCATAATCCCAAGCCGCAGAAACGCTACGACGGATACGGCTCACATCATATTTACGGATATCCATTTCGTTGATGAAAAGGTTTTCACTTTGCTTATCCCATACTGCTTCGATATTGTTCGAACCAAAATTCTGGCTCTGTAAAGTTCCCGATAATACAAGACCCATTTTATTGTCCATGAAACGGTTACCATAGATTAGTGTTCCATTGTAGACACCTTTCTCACGGATAGGGGCATAACCTCCACTCAATGTCGCAGAAATACGCTGTCTATTTGGAACAGCCCTGGTCACTAAGTTCACAGAACCACCAATCGCATCTGCATCCATATCGGGAGTCAATGTTTTGTTCACTTCAATAGAAGAAATCATATCCGATGGAATTAAGTCCATTTGCACATTACGGTTGTCCCCTTCAGCCGATGGGATACGGTCACCGTTCAAGGTCACGGAGTTCAACTCCGGCGATAAACCACGAACAATAATGTTTCGCGCCTCACCTTGGTCATTCTGCATGGTGATACCCGGTACACGTTTTAAGGCATCCCCGATATTCTGATCCGGAAAACGACCTACCTGATCGGAAGAAATAACATTCGTAATGTTACTGTTGTTCTTTTGCTGGTTAAGGGCCTTTGCCTGTCCTTTTGCCTGGTCTCCGATCACCTGGATCTCATCCAAAGTTCTGGAAGCAGGTTCCAAAAGAATTTCTAAAGTTCCTAATTTCGCAGAAACATTCACTTTCTGCTCGTAATGTTCATATCCCAAATAATCAACAGATAATGTATAGGTTCCTGTTGGTAGGTTTAAGAATTCGAAATTACCGTTTCCATCAGAAACCGTATATCTATTACCTTCTGTAATGCGAAGGGTAGCTCCCGGCATGGAGAATTTATCATTGCTGTCCATGACCTTACCTTTCAGAATCGTATTCTGGGCAAATCCTAAACAACAAATCAATTGAAAAATAATAAGTAAAGAAAATCTCATATAATAATGGTTTTATTTTTTTGCAAAACTATTGCAGATAATTAAAACCAGAATTAAGGCAATGTTATCAATTTGTTAAGTAGATAACCTTTTAAAGAAATTAAATTAATTAGATATTAACAAATAAGATTATCAATTAAGTGGAAAATCGATGTTTTTCCTATGTAAACCCTATGTTTTCGAGGCAAAACCAAGGCTTAAGTATACATAAAGCATGATTTTATAACCTTAGCATACATTTTACATACTTTCACCATGCTTTCACCTTAGTTTCATAGCGAACTAAATTGGGAAATTCTGTGAGCTTTTGCTTAATTTAGGCATATTGATAAATCGAAACAAATGGAAAACAATATATTTTACGAAGGACAGGTTTTATGGTCTCAGATTGATGCCAATGTACACTTACGCCACTCGGCCTATGCCGATTTCTGTGCGCAGGCAAGGAGCAATATGTTGAACCAACTGGGGCTTTCCCTCTCCGAATTCAACCAGAAGAAAATAGGCCCGATTCTATTTCGGGAGGAATTGAACTACCTGCGGGAAATCGGCTTGGATGAACGCATCAAGGTCAGTGTTGAGATCATCAAGTTCAATGTAAAAAACTCCAGGTTCTCCTTTCGACATGAGATCTTCAAGGAAAACGGCGTGAAAGCAGCTGTTGTGGTGGTTGATGGTGCATGGATGGATATTGTAGCCCGAAAATTAACGAACATCCCCGAAGAATGGATGAGCATCATCCATAAAATTCCACGTGCAGCAGATTACCTCGAAATCAATGAATAATAATTATCTTTGACCTATGCTGTATATCGTACCTACTCCGATAGGAAATTTAGAAGATATGACCTTTAGGGCCATCAATGTGCTGAAAGCAGTGGATATCATCCTTGCGGAGGATACCCGGACATCGGCCCCCCTCTTGAAACATTTTGGAATCGATAAAAAGGTGTTTGCCCATCATCAACATAATGAGCACAAGGCCGTCAATGAAATCATCCGATTACTGAAGGAGGGAAATCAGATCGCATTGATCTCGKATGCCGGTACGCCAGCTATTTCCGATCCTGGATTTCTGTTGGTTCGCGAAGCCATAAAGGAAGGATTGGAAGTGCAATGTCTACCAGGTGCGACCGCTTTTGTACCCGCTTTGGTCAATTCTGGCCTTCCGAACGACCGTTTCTGTTTTGAAGGTTTCCTTCCTGTCAAGAAAGGCAGACAGACCCGGTTGAAAGCCTTGGCGGAGGAAAAGCGTACCATGATCTTTTACGAATCGCCCCATCGGATCCTCAAATCAATTGATGAGTTTATTGGGGTTTTTGGACCAGATAGACAGGCTTCCTTTTCCAGAGAGATCAGTAAATTATATGAGGAGACCGTACGTGGAACCCTGCAAGAACTAAAGACCCATTTCGAGACCAATCCCATCAAAGGCGAGTTTGTATGCTGCGTGGCTGGTCTTGATTAATTAAATAGACGTTAAAAAAGAATTTGAACATGGAAAATTATCAAATCGACAAATATGTACAGGATGGTCAGGACCCAAAGGTCGTAGAGAAAATCCACGGAAAGATCCTGGATATGCTGACGCCTGGCGAATCCATCAATTATATTGCCCTACAGAAGAAACCGGCCGTAACGCTTTTACCGGATTCGATAACCGTTAGTAACAAGCGCATCTTCTTATGCGAATTCACCAAGTTGGGACTGGCGACGAACTTTGAGATCTTTTCTTGGCAGGATGTGAAGGATATCGCTTTCAAAGAGGAAATCTTCGGATCGAAGGTAACTGTTATTCCATTTACAGGGGAAAATCTGACCATTGATTATATTCCTAAAACGCAGGCCAGAAAATTATACCAATTGATCAAGGCGGCTTTGGATAATCTACAGAACCAGAAACTGGAAGCAAAGGAAAATAAAATTGTTATTGAGAATAAGCCTGTTTATTCGGCACCTAAACCAGAGGTTAAGGAAGAGGAATCACCGAAGACTTTCCAAGGCTTTAATACCACACCGAGTCCGGTGGCTGAGGAGACTAAACCTGAAGCTAACAGACCGGAGCCTGTAAGGTCGGAGCCTTTTAGACCTGAACCGGCAAGACCGGAGCCTGTTAAAGTGGAGCAGGAAGAAGAAGATGAGATCACGGCTAAACTAAAAAAATTAAAGAGCTTGTATGATAAGCAATTGATCACCCAAGCGGAATACGAAACCAAGAAGGCAGAAATCCTAAGCCAGTTATAAGTCATGCGCAATAATTACCTTTTGGCGCTGTTAAGTGCTTTTTTATTGTGGTTGGCTTGGCCTCCTATTCCTTATTCCAGCG
Organism: Sphingobacterium sp. 1.A.4; assembly: GCF_002734245.1. Taxonomy (NCBI): domain Bacteria; kingdom Pseudomonadati; phylum Bacteroidota; class Sphingobacteriia; order Sphingobacteriales; family Sphingobacteriaceae; genus Sphingobacterium; species Sphingobacterium sp. 1.A.4. The sequence goes on along the minus strand of NZ_PEAZ01000040.1, from coordinate 8,184 downwards.
TTTTGCTGTTCATTGGTTTTGTACCACTTTTGGTTGCCATAGAACAGGTGATGCGCGGGAACTACAAGCGGAAAGGAAGCAAGGTTTTTGGATTGGCTTTTTTTACCGGTTTTGTCTGGAATACCGCTTCCATTTATTGGGTGTACAATGCGATGAACGCATTCTTACCTGCCCTACCATCCCTTTTTGTAGCCCTGATCCCTTATACCCTCGGGCCATTGCTCATGGCACTGGCGTTTCGGCTGTATTATCAAATGCGGAAAAGAAACTCCATCCTTTTAAGCTTTATGGGGCTGATTTCCTTTTGGATCGCCTATGAATACCTGCACCAATCTTGGGAACTTTCCTTTCCTTGGATGACCCTTGGAAACGGTTTTTCAAATTTCCATCAATTGGTACAATGGTACAGTGTGACAGGCGTTTATGGTGGAACCTTATGGATCTGGCTGGTCAATGTCGTTGTTTTCCTATGGTACTGGCAAAGAAGAGAGCAGGTAGAAGTTTACAGCAATAAGATCCTTTTATCGGTTACTTCAGCATTAGTGTTGATCCCTTCCGTAGGTTCGATCATCGCCTACAGCCAATATGAAGAACACATCAATCCATCCGAAGTCGTAACGGTTCAACCGAACATCGATCCATTTGGAAAATGGGGACCGATTACACCTGAGGAACAAATGAGGGTGCTGATGGATCTTTCGCAGAAAGTGGCGAAATTGAATACGGAATTTTTTATATGGCCAGAAACGGCCATTTCCAATTATGGTGGTATCAACGAGGAAGAATTCCGAGAATATCCACAGTATCGCGCGGTGATTGATTTCCTGGAACCCTACCACAATGGAAATGTACTCTCAGGAATCGAAAGCTATCAGTTTTATGATGACCAACGTACTTTTACGGCGAGACCTGTCGGAAATCTATTCAAGGACCATTTTAATGCAGCGGTACTGATCGACGGATCCAGCAAACTGCAGTTCTACCATAAATCAAAATTGGTACCTGGTGCCGAATTGATGCCATTTGGATCTAAACTTGCCTTTATGAAACCCTTGTTCCAACATTTTGGCGGAACAACAGGAGGTTATGGCAGTCAGGAAGAGCCTTCGGTTTTCTATTCTGCTAGCGGAATTGGCGCGGCTCCGGTGATCTGTTATGAATCCATCTGGGGAAATTACGTGGCGGAATATGTGGCCAAAGGGGCACAATTCATTGCTGTGATTACCAACGATGGCTGGTGGGGCGACACCTCGGGCAAGGATCAACACCTGCTCTATGCCAAATTAAGAGCCATAGAGAACAGAAGATGGGTGGTGCGTTCGGCCAATACAGGTATATCGGCCTTTATCAACCAACGCGGGGATATTGTTCAGCGTTCGAGCTGGTGGGTGCCAACCGCCCTATCGCAGGAAATCAACCTGAACGAAGAATTAACATTTTATACAAAGAACAAGGATTTGATCGTTTATTTGGCTTTATTAACGGGCTTGATATCAATAGGTTTGATGATGGTCAGAAATAAGAAAATTACAAACGATTCTCCTAACGATTAATTATATTTGCCTTTATGCAAGTTTATTTTGACAATGCCGCGACCACAGCTTTAGATAAACAAGTTATCGAAGCAATGGTTAAAACCCTGAACGAGAACTTCGGGAACCCTTCTTCTATTCATGCGCACGGCCGTGAAACCAAGACCATTGTGGAAAAGGCAAGAAGAACAGTAGCTAAATTACTTAATGCTTCCCCATCGGAGATTTTCTTTACTTCTGGTGGTACCGAGGCGGATAATATGGCCATCGTACGTGCCATTGAATGTTATGGGATTACCCATGCCATTACCTCTCCTATCGAACACCATGCAGTGCTCCATACTTTGGAAGAACTGGCACATGCCGGAAAGATCCAGCTGGATCTGTTGAAGGTGGACGCGAAAGGAAATATCGACCTGAACCATTTGGAGGAATTATTGGCGAAGAACCCAAGGACTTTTGTTTCCATCATGCATGCAAACAATGAACTTGGGAATTTGACGGATATCAAAGGGGTTAGTGAGTTATGCGAGCAGTATGATGCGGTTTTCCATTCGGATACCGTGCAGACCATGGGGCATTATAAGCATGACCTTTCTGATCTGAAGATCGATTTTATTACGGGTGCGGCGCATAAATTCCATGGCCCAAAAGGTGTCGGATTTTTATATATCAATGGAAAGAATAAGATCAAGCCGTTGATTTATGGGGGTGCACAGGAACGGAATATGCGCGGAGGAACAGAGAATGTGTATGGTATTGTGGGCTTGGCGAAAGCGTTGGAATTGGCCTATGAGGAAATGGAAGAGCATCAGTCGCATATTCAAGGACTGAAGGATTATATGAAGGATAAATTGGTACAGGAGATTCCTGGGGTACAGTTCAATGGGGAGACAGATGCGGATAAGGCTTTGTATACGGTATTGAATGTGTCCTTGCCATGTACGAATATGGGCGATATGTTATTGTTCAATTTGGATATCAAAGGGGTTTCGGCTTCTGGTGGTTCGGCTTGTAGCTCGGGCTCGGATATTGGTTCGCATGTGTTGAGAGGGATCTGTGCTGATCCGAAAAGAGAATCGGTGAGATTTTCTTTCTGTAAGTATAATACGAAGGAGGAAGTGGATTTTGTAGTGGGTGTTTTGAAGGAGATTTGCGAGCATAAATAACCGTCATTGCGTGGATATTCGTCATTGCGAGGCGTCCGTCATTGCGAGGAACGAAGCAATCTTCACCCCGTCATTGCGAGGATATTCGTCATTGCGAGGAACGAAGCAATCTTTCTACTAATGTAAAGATTGCTTCGTCGTACCTCCTCGCAATGACGCGCAAACGCGCAAACGCACAAAAGCATAAACGCAAAACCGCAATACCTTACATTTCTAATAAAAAACCTTACTTAATCTTTAAGAGCACATATTTCTCGGCGAGGTCGCCTTTGATCTCTTTTCCGGACAAATCCAACTGCTGCAATTGATTATTCGATATCCTGAAATTATAATCAATATTCTCCAAACTCAGAATATCATTATCCAATTGCCACTTTCCTTTATGTTCAAACACCTCTTCGCTCTTCCCAACATACATATACCTCATCAGGTAATTCTTATTGTTATCCAAGCTCAAAACCGTTGAAATCGTGGTGCAATCAGCACAGGGAAGCTTTCCTTCATAGGTTCCAACCACGCCAGTACCCTTTAACGCATTACCCTCATTACCCACTAACTGGTTTACATTGGTTTTGTTATTGATACAACTAAAACCAAAAACCAAGAGGATAATACTGAATAATATGTAAGTAAGCCTGCGCATGATTTTTATGATATACTTTTAAAAAACAAAAAAGATACCATAAATGGTTGTTTAGGAAAATTTAACATTTCCGTTTCCCCTTGAACATTAACACATCCTCATTTACTCGTCTTCATCCAGAAGACCTTGTGCCATCAACAAAGCATTCTTCAGCTCCCCTAAGGCATGGAAATTCCGCTTGGATTGCGCTACAGCGATCCCTTTTTCATAGATTTCAATAGCCTTATCCTTTTCTCCCTGCCCTTCCAAAAACTTCCCGAAATGATAATAGGTCCCTACATAATCAGCATGTTCCATTACCAGATCCTCAAATCCGGCTAAAGCTAGGCTGTTATCCTGCATTTTCACGTACTCCATCGTCAGGGCATACTTCAAAAAAGGATCCTGTGGAGACTCCTTTAAAAACTCTTTAAGTTGATCTAATCGCGTTTTCATCCCCAAAGTTAAGCAAATAATAATTGCGTGGGAGCGCTATAAGAAGGAATAAAATTACTATGCTAGCATAGAAAATGACAATTCCATGACCTCTGGTTTTGGAAAGGTTTTGAAATGCTTACAAAAAAAAGTAGGTTTGTGTAAAACGTTAGAATTATGAGAATATTAGTATGTATCAGTAATGTCCCTGACACCACTTCCAAAATAACATTCACGAATGATAACACGGTATTCAATACCAACGGTGTTCAATACATCATCAATCCATACGATGAGATTGCTTTATCGAAAGCGGTGGAGCTGGCAGAAGGTGGCAAAGGTACCGTAACGGTGATCAATGTTGGAGATGCCTCCACAGAACCTACGATCCGTAAGGCGTTGGCCATTGGCGCAGATGATGCAGTTCGCATCAACGCCCAACCTCGTGATGCTTGGTTCGTAGCCAATCAGATCGCTAAATATGCCAAAGAGCAAGGATTTGACCTGATCTTGACCGGTCGTGAATCCATTGATTTCAATGGAGCGCAGGTGGCGGCATTATTGGGTGAATTATTGAATCTTCCATCGGTATCCATCGCCAAAAAATTAGATATACAAGGTACGGAAGCAACCATCGATCGCGAGATCGAAGGCGGAAAAGAGGTACTTACCGTTTCTCTTCCGGTTGTTGTGGGAACAGCAGAAGGTGTTGCAGAGCCAAAAATCCCGAATATGCGCGGCATCATGGGTGCAAGATCAAAGCCTTTGCAGGTTGTAGAGCCTATTGAAGTAGCCGAATTGTCGAGCATCAGTAAATTTGAATCTCCTGCTCCTCGCGGAGCCGTGAAATTGGTAGATGAAGTCGATCAATTGGTTCAATTATTACACAACGAGGCAAAAGTTATCTAATCCTTAAAAAGAAATTATCATGGCAATTTTAGTATATATCGAAAATACAGACGGAACCTTAAAAAAATCGGCTTTTGAAGCAGCATCCTATGCTAAAGCAATCGCTGATCAATTAGGGGATTCGGTAACCGCACTTTCCATTGGAAACGTGGATGCTGCGGAATTGGAAAAATTAGGGAAATATGGGGTTAGCAAGGTATTGAACGCTAACCAAGAGAACCTAAAGAATTTTGTGAACAAAGCCTATGCATCGATCATCGCATCAGCTGCACAGCAAGAATCATCTAAAGTGGTGGTATTGTCGAATTCCTTCAGTGGAAAAGGCTTGGCACCACGTTTAGCGGCTAAATTGGATGCTGGATTGGCGGATGGCGCTATCAATCTTCCAAGCTTCCAAGGCGATAGCATGGAGATCAAAAAGACCGCTTTTTCCAATAAGGCTTTTGCGACTGAAGTTATCAAATCGGCGGTTAAAGTTATTGCGGTCAATCCTAATGCATTTGAGGTCAAAGAAGTTGGAGGTTCGGCCGAAATCGTGGATTTCACGCCAAACATCGAAGCAACAGATTTCAATGTATTGGTGAAGGATATCGTTCGCGCAACGGATAAAGTGACGCTTCCGGAAGCAGAGATCGTTGTTTCTGCGGGAAGAGGAATGAAAGGACCAGAAAACTGGGGCATGATTGAAGAATTGGCGGATGTATTGGGTGCTGCTACGGCATGTTCCAAGCCCGTTTCTGATGCCGGTTGGAGACCTCATTCCGAACACGTAGGCCAAACAGGTATCGTGGTAAGCCCGAACCTTTACATCGCTATCGGTATTTCCGGTGCTATCCAGCACTTGGCTGGGGTGAGTTCATCCAAAACCATCGTGGTGATCAACAAAGATCCGGAGGCACCATTCTTTAAGGTTGCCGATTATGGAATCGTTGGAGATGCCTTTGAAATCGTCCCTAAATTGACTCAGGCGATCAAAAACTTGAAAAACAACTAAAACAAACTAAACAATGAACGAGTGGCCTTGCTCAAAAAAACGCAAGGTCACTTTTTTTTTGCTTTTAATATTAGCATCTTTGTATTTCCGTTAACGCGTTATTAATGAAGAAAATCAAGTTAGATATTGTCGGTCTCTCCTATAGCCAGACGCAGTCTGGGGCCTATGCATTGGTTTTGGGAGAAGTAGGAGGAAACAGAAGGTTACCGGTTATCATTGGCGGATTCGAGGCGCAATCCATCGCGGTGGAGATCGAAAAAATGACGCCCAGCAGGCCGCTGACGCATGATCTGTTCAAAACTTTTGCCGAGACCTTTAAAATCAAACTGGAAGAAGTGCTCATCTATAACCTGATCGACGGGATATTCTTTGCCAAATTGATTTGTTCGGATGGTACTACCACGACGGAGATCGATGCACGTACTTCGGATGCCGTAGCATTGGCCGTCCGTTTTGAATGTCCGATCTTTACCTACGATTTCATTATGAACAGTGCAGGAATCGTGATCGAAGGCAATGATTTCGCCTTTTTGGAGAATATCGAAAATGTAGGCAACTACAAACAGGATGAGCCAGCTAAAGCAGAAAAGGATCCTGAGCCTCCTGCAGCTGCCGAACCCATCAAAAACAAACCATCCCCTTATGCTTCCCTTACCTTGGAGCAATTGGAAAACACCCTGGAAAAAGCCATCGAAAACGAACAGTACGAAACGGCGGCCAAGATCAGGGACGAAATAGAAAAACGAAAATCATAATCTTTTCGATAACCTAATATCATCTACCAATATGTCTATCAAACATAGGTTGACCATTATGAACTTCCTGCAATTCTTTGTTTGGGGAGCATGGTTAATCACTATTGCCAATTATTGGTTTGGCACCAAAAACTGGGACGGAACTGAATTTGGAGCCATTTTCTCCACCATGGGGATTGCCTCCTTGTTCATGCCTACCATCATCGGGATTATTGCCGATCGATGGGTAAACGCCGAGAAACTCTACATTATCCTGCATTTCTTGTATGCCATTTGTTTGATTTCCCTGGCGCATGTTCCCGATCCGGACAGCTTTTTCACCGTGATCTTATTGGCGATGTGCTGCTATATGCCAACCTTGGCACTATCCAATTCCATTGCCTATACCGCATTGAATCAAGCCAACTACGACCTGATCAAGGCCTTCCCTCCTATCCGGGTATGGGGAACGATCGGATTTATTGTGGCTATGTGGCTGACCAACCTAACGGGTAGCAAAGCCACGGAAGGACAGTTCTATATTGCGGCGGGCGGATCCATCTTATTGGCGGTATATTCCATTTTTAATCTACCAAAATGTCCTCCACAGCATCATATCCGGGAGAATGCTTCCTGGACCCAAATGTTGGGACTGGAATCCTTCAAGCTTTTTGCCAATTATAAAATGGCCTTGTTCTTTATCTTCTCCATGTTCTTGGGTGCTGCCCTGCAGCTGACCAATGCTTATGGAGATGTATTCCTGGACGAATTCAAGTACTTCCCCAAATATGTGGACTCTTTTGTGATCAAATATTCAACGATCATCATGTCCATTTCCCAGATATCTGAAACGGTATTTATCCTGGCTATTCCTTTCTTCTTGAAGAAATTCGGGATCAAGCAGGTGATGTTGATTGCGATGTTTGCCTGGGTGCTTCGTTTTGGCTTGTTCGCTTATGGAAACCCTTCTTCCGGCCTTTGGATGATCGTTCTGTCTTGTATCGTTTATGGTATGGCTTTCGATTTTTTCAATATCTCGGGTTCTCTTTTTGTGGAGACCAATACGGATAATAAGATCCGTTCATCGGCGCAGGGTTTGTTCATGATGATGACGAACGGTTTTGGGGCGATTCTAGGCTCTCGCGTTTCCGGATGGGCAATTGATAAGTATTATACAAAATCTTTCAATGACAGCGCTAGTTTAGCTTCATTTTTGGATACTACACCTGATAACCCTTCCCTGCTGAATGTGATCAAGGAAAAAGGGGTTGAGGTTTCTAATGGGATTTTTAATCAGGTTATCCAATTGAAGGATTGGCAGAATATCTGGATCGCTTTTGCGATTTATACTTTGATTGTTGCGATATTATTTGCGGTTTTGTTTAGGCATAAGCATGAGGTGGAAAGTGCAGCCGAGGAATTCAAAGGGCATTAAGGTTTTTAAGAATCTTTATTATTTTATAGATATAAAAAAACAGCCTCCAGATTTGGAGGGCACTGAAAAAGTCTCAACTTTTTAATGAGATTTAAAGAAATGACTGAGTACAGGATTTACCTTACTCGGTCATTTTTGTTTAAAGGATTTCTGAAAGTGTGTTTTTTAATGGCCTTATTGAAGGTTTAGCCGACTAGGCTTGCTGTTTGAGATTTTAGTATCCCAATTGCCCTGTTTTTGAGGTAATACCTTTCCTTTTTAGATCAATTTCAGGATTCTTTTCAAGTTTACCGTAAAGATGGCCATTGCACCCTGCATTTCCATGTTATGGATACCATAGGAATCGGCCCTGCC